>USQS01000006.1 GCA_900556865.1 uncultured Clostridium sp.
TTTAAATATATAAAAACATCTTGACGTTTTTCTATTTTTTTATTATTATTGTTAAAATTTTTAATTCTATAACGTATATAATCCATGTAGAATCACGTAATAGTCCCCTCGCTCGTTGCATCATCTTTACGCATCAAAATCGGCTTCAAATACTCCTTCCGGTGTGCGCATTGTCAAAATACCAAGATTAAAATCTTCATCTCGGATTGTAATATGATATTCAAAAACAACTTCCTCATCAAATTTAGACAATAACAAATACTCTCCATTTTCTTTTCTGGCCAACTATTATTATCTTATCATAACTTCCTGTAGAATACAATTTATATGCTACAGCGTTCTCACTTTTCTATTATATTAAAAAAATTTGGCAAGGACACATGAAGTTTGACCTCGCCAAATTTTTTTCTCTCAAACTTTCTTTTTCCTTTTGTAAAATTATTCTATCCCTTTTAACGGTTTTTATTATAACATTTATATATTTTTTTTACAATACTATAAATGTAAAACTCTATTTTTTATTTCTTTTGTTTTACCCGTATTCCAGAAATTTTCTCCTAAATAACCGCAAGTCCTACGAACAACACTCATTTTATTGTGGTCTTTATTTCCACATTGTGGGCATTCCCATTCATTATCTTCATTAATTTTTATTTCTCCACTATATCCACAAACATTACAATAATCAGATTTAGTATTAAATTCTGCATATTGAATATTGTCATAAATAAATTTAACCAATTCTTCTAAAGCTTCTATATTGTTTTTCATTTGAGGAATTTCAACATAAGATATTGCTCCTCCTAAAGATAAATTTTGGAATTCACTTTCAAATTTTAATTTATCAAAAGCATTAATTTTTTCTCTAACATCAACATGATATGAATTTGTATAATACCCCTTATCTGTTATGTCTTTAATCGTTCCAAACCTTTCTTTATCTATTCTTGCAAATTTATAACATAAACTTTCAGCAGGAGTACCATAAAGAGCAAAACCAATATTGGTTTCATCTTTCCACCTTTGAACAGTATCTTTTAAGTGCTTCATAACTTTTATTGCAAAATCATGACCTTCTGGAGTTGTATGAGATACCCCCTTTATAAGCTTTGTAAGCTCATATATTCCAATATATCCAAGTGAAATTGAAGAATATCCTCCATATAAAAGTTTATCTATTTTTTCTCCTTGTTCTAATCTTGCAATTGCTCCATATCTCCAATGAACTGGACTAATATCTGCTGTTGTACCAAGTAATGCATAATGTCTACACATTAATGCTTCTTTACATAGCTCTAGTCTCTGATCAAATTCTTTCCAAAATTTTTCTTCGTCTCCTTCTGAAACAATTCCTATTTGAGGTAAATTAATACTTACAACACCTTGATTAAATCTTCCCTCAAATTTATATTTTCCATTTTCATCTTTCCAAGGAGCTAAAAAGCTTCTACATCCCATTGGGCTAAATACATTTCCCTCATAATTTTCTTTCATTTTCTTTGCAGATATATAATCTGGATACATTCTTTTTGAAGAACATTTTACAGCAAGTTTAGTTAAATAATCATATTTTCCACCCTTTAGGCAATTAAATTCATCTAAAACATATACAAGTTTTGGAAATGCTGGTGTTACATATATTCCTGCCGAATTTTTAATTCCTTCATATCTTTGTTTTAAAACTTCTTCTATTATCATTGCATTTTCGTTTATATATTCATCATCTGGTTCTAAATGTAAGAATAATGTTACAAAAGGAGATTGTCCATTTGTTGTCATAAGAGTATTTATTTGATATTGAATTGTTTGAACTCCTGCGGACAATTCTGTTTTTACTCTTTTTTCTACCAATTTTTCAACTGTTTTACTATCTAATTCCGAACCGAATTCTTCTTTTAATTCTTTATAAAATTTATCTTTGCTTTTTCTTAAATATTTTCCTAAATGTTTTAAATCTACTGATTGTCCTCCATATTGGTTGCTTGCAACAGCTGCAATTATTTGTGTTGTAACTGTACATGCAACTTGGAAACTTTTAGGGCTTTCTATCATTTTACCATTCATAACAGTTCCATTATCTAGCATGTCTCCAATATTTATTAAACAACAATTAAATATTGGTTGTACAAAATAGTCTGCATCATGAAAATGTAATACTCCTTCATCATTTGCTTTAGATATTTTTTCAGGTAATAGCATTCTTCTCGTTAAGTCTCTTGAAACCTCACCTGCTATATAGTCTCTTTGAGTTGAAGCTAATACAGTATTTTTATTAGAATTTTCTTCTGCAAGTTCTTTATTTTCATTTCTAATTAACCCTAATATAGATTCATCTGTTGTATTGCTTTTTCTAACTAATGCTCTTGTGTATCTATAAACAATATATTTTTTTGCTAATTCATATTTCCCAAGCTCCATTAATTTTTCTTCAATAACATCTTGAATATCTTCAACAAGCATTCTTTTTTTGTCTAATTCTTCAATATATGTTGTTATTGATTTTATGTCTTCTTTTGTAGCTTTTTCTCTTCTCCTTACTTCATTATTTGCTTTTTCAATTGCTGTAATCACCTTACTCCTATCATAATCTACAATTCTTCCGTCTCTTTTTATTACCTTCATAAATAAACTCCTCCTTTTTAGCATTTTTGGTTAGTAATTTTGCTTCAACTATTTTTAACCTTGCTACTGTTTCTCAATACTTTTTCTAGAGTTTCCCAATCTTCCTATAATATAAAAAACCTGAAGCCGAATCTCTAATTAGACTTCAGGCAAAGAAAGGTTGATGGAAAAATTTAAAACATCAACACAAAAGTATTGTAATGTAATTACTTTTTTTGTAATTACAAAACCTATTATATAGATTTTTTTTATTTTTTCTGTTGCATTTGCAACATTTTTGTGATATATTTTTTAAAAAAGGAGGAAGTTAAGATGAGAGTTGACTTTGAAATTTTAAATTTTTTTAAAGACTTTAATACCAACTGTTGCAAGGTTTCCAATCGTTCTTTCCTTAGGGGCGAAACCGTTACAACTTACATAGAAAAAAGAAATCAAATGTGTATTTTAATATCTGGGTCAGCAGATTTAATTAGATATGATTTTAATGGCAATAAAACAATTATAGTTCACTTTACTTCTGGAGATATATTTGGCGAAATTTTTTACCCTAGTAATACTAATAATGAGCTTTTTGTTGAAGCAAAAGAAGATTGTGAAATTTTAACATTTATTTATAATAATATTATGCAAAAATGCAATCCTAGATGTAAATTTCATAGTGAACTAATTTCTAAATTACCTATTTTAATAATTAATAATACCATAAAATTAAATACAAGAATTGAGCTTTTAACAAAAAAGAATATTAGAGATAAGTTACTAACCTACTTTAATATTTTATCTAGCAACAAACTTTCAAAAACATTTCTTTTACCTTTTTCTTTAACAGATTTAGCCGATTATTTAAGTGTCGATAGAAGTGCCATGATGAGAGAGCTTTCACATTTAAAAAAAGAAGGTATTATTGAAAAAAAAGGCAGAAAGATTAAATTACTTATCTCTTAATTTCTGCCTTCTTAATTAAAGCTAGTATTTTAAGCAACTTTCTCAGTATAATTAAGTACTGTAATTTCAGTAATTGAGTTTCTAACAGTATTTACTAGCTTTTCTAGTTGTTTTGCAACCTCATTACTATAAGATACTTCTCCACATTGTTTACATACTTGAGATGGCACATTTTTAATAATAATGATACAATTATCTAACTCTACCATAAATGTAGTATTTTTATTTTCTAAAATTCCTTTACACATAAAACAATTCATTTTTTTTTATTCCTTTCTTGTTTTTTTATCAATTTCCCATTCAGTACTATCTGGATAATATGCTGTGACAATCCACAATTCTTCATGATTCGAACCACACACGACATGTATAATTTCATTATTCAAATTTATCCCATATACCAAACAACTTGGATATGGATAAGCTTTTTCATAATTCTCTATTATTTCTCCATTCAAAAGAGCATTTTCAACATCTCTTTGACTTATATTTCTTTGTAGTAGTCTTATCATTACATGATTGGTCCATCTTATTTTTTGATTTATAATTAAATCTTTTATAATATTAATATTTAATTTTTCCATAAACACCTCTTTTTATTCTTATTGATATATATCTTGTTCTACTCATGTGTGTTTAAGTGGCTACAAATATGTTTCCTGGTCATCTCCATTAAATTAAGTTTTGTAAATCCTTCTACTTGTGTTTTAGCCCTATCTTCTTTTAATGCCTCTTTTAATAACTCTTCTATTTTGTCTTTATTCTCTTTATTTTTCATATCAATATAATCAATAATGATAATTCCACCAATATCTCTTAACCTAAGTTGTTTTGCAATTTCTAAAGTTGCTTCTTTATTAACTTTAAAAACTGTAGACTCTAAATCTTTTTTTCCTGTGAATTTTCCTGTATTAACATCTATTGCAATTAAAGCTTCTGTTTTATCTATTGTAATAAAGCCTCCACAATTTAGCCAAATTTTCCTATTTGTGCTTTTTTCTATTTGACTATCTAACTCATATTTAGTTAACAAATTACTATTTTTTTCCTGTACTAAATTTATATCAAGATTTTCTGAATCTATCATTTTCTTTATTTTACTATATTCTGCTGAACTATTTGTTGTTATTTTTTCTAGTTTTTTTGTTCCTAAATCTAAAATTATTTTTTCTACTATGTTTTCGCTTTCATACAAAATTGTTGGTTTTCCTTTATATGTTTTAAATTTCTTATTAATATTATTCCATTTTTTAGAAAGCTTTTCAATTTCTTTGATGATTTTTTCAGAAGATGTAGTTTGTGCAGATGTTCTAACTATTGCCCCACAATTTTCTGGAATATTATCTTTTATAATTTTAATTAAATCATTTTTTATTTTTTCATCTTCAATTTTTTGTGAAATTGTAATAATAGAAGTATTTGGCATAAGAACCATATATTTTCCTGCTAGACAAATATGTGTAGATAATCTAGCTCCCTTTTTGTCATCACAATCTTTCTTTACTTGAACCATAATTTTTTGTTTTGGTTTCAAAACTTTTTTAATATCTACTTCTTCAAGTTTCATTCCTTGCTTTGCATCTAATTGTGGAACAACGTCTTTGAAGTGAATAAATCCATTTCTACTTTCTCCAAAATCTATAAAAGCTGCCTGCATTCCAGAAATAATATCTCCCACTTCTCCAGCATAAATATTTCCTTCTAGTCTTCTTTTTTTTGTTTCATCATCGCTATTATATACTTCTACCAATTTACCATTTTCAACTAATGCAATATTTTCTACATTTTTATTTTGATTTACAATTAACTCTAACATACCCATCAAGCTCCTTTAGCATTAATAACATTCATAGCTTTATCTATGCCATCTTCTAATACCTTTTCAACTGCTAAAGTACCTAAATCTATTGCTGTTACAAGATTTGCATATTCTGCTTGTGAAAGTTTTCCTATAACATATTCTATTAAATCTTCACCATTTTGTGGTTTTCCAGTACCGATTTTTAAATGGATAAAGTCTGTTGATTTTAAATTTTCTACAACAGATTTCATTCCATTATGAGTTCCTGCTCCACCTTTTTTCCTTAATTTTATAACTCCTTCTTTTGTGTCTATATCGTCAAAAATTACAATTATATCTTTTAAGTCTATTTTATAAAAATTAGCAATTTCTATTATAGCATTTCCACTTAAATTCATAAAAGTTTGAGGCTTACATAAAATAACTTTATTATTTAAAATTTCTCCTATTCCATATAAACTTTTAAACCCTTGTCTTTCAACTGGAATTTCATATTTTTTAGACAATTTATTTATAACATCAAACCCCATATTATGACGTGTAAAACTATATTCTGGCTCTGGATTTCCAAGACCCACAATTAAATA
Organism: uncultured Clostridium sp.; assembly: GCA_900556865.1. Classification (GTDB taxonomy): domain Bacteria; phylum Bacillota; class Clostridia; order TANB77; family CAG-508; genus CAG-269. The sequence continues at coordinate 5,956 of USQS01000006.1, forward strand.
CATTTAACTTCATTCCTTTCCTAAAACCATTATGTTATTCTGTTTTCATTTTCCCTAATATCTTTACTCTAACCTTATCTATTAATGAATATACAAAAGGATCTCTAAAGTAAAGTAAAATTCCAAAATAAACTACTGCACCAACAATTATTTGAGAAACCATACATATAAATCCGTTTAAAAATAATCTTAATAAACAACATATTCCAAACATAATTAAACTAGAAAAAATATATTTATAACTAATTCTTAACATTCTTTTTAGATTTATTTCATTTTTCACTTCATATAGCTGTATTGCGTCTACAACAATTTGAGATACTACTGTAGCAATACAAGCTCCAACACTTTTCCATAGTTTTATCATTATAAAATTCAAAATAAAATTTACTATAACACCTATTGTTACTGACATTGTAAATTCTTTTTGCCTTTTAGTTGGAAGTAAATATTGCATTCCTATAATATTTGATATTCCCATAAGTAGAATTATTGGAGATATTATATTAATTAATACAACTACTTTATCATACCCAGGTCCAAAAAACCATGGTACAAAATCCTTAGATATTGCAATTAGTCCAAACATAATTGGAAAACTTAATAAATAAGTGTAGTTAAATGATTTTGTCATATATTCATTTATTTTTTTCTTTTCGCCTTTAGCAAACATACTGGCCATTCTCGGAACCATAACAGTACCAAGTGATGTTACTATTGTAAGTAATACTCTTATTATTTTTTGGCTTTGTTCATAAAATCCCGTTTCTGCCTTATCTAAAATTATTTTTCCAAGCATTGTTGTATCTAACATATTATAAATTTTACTTGCAATTTGCGGAACAAAAAGAAGTGTAATTGCAGGTATTTGCCTTATAATATTTATATTTTTTACTTTTACACCTTTAAAATATTTAGGTAAATATAGCCATAAAGATAAATTTCCTATCAAGTCTGCAAAAGCATATATTGCAAGATATTTTGATAAGTCTGTTTGTTGTTTTACAAAAACAAATATTAGCCCAACACTCACAAGCCTAACAGCAATATTTCTTATAACTGTTTTTTTAAATTCTTCCATTCCTTGGAAAAACCAACTAATGTCAAAGCTTGCAGCAAGCAATTCAAACCAGAGTATTTTGTAATAATAACTATATTCTCCCTGCTTCATAAAGCAAAAATAATATATTATTGATGCAATAAAAATTGTAATAAACCTAAATGCTACTAATTCTATAAAAATCTTTTTTCTTTTTGTTTTATTATTATTTTGTGCATATGCAATTTCTCTTTGTCCATATAAGGCAATTCCAAGTGAACCAAATAACACAAAATAATTTACAATTGTATATGTATATATATATATACCATTTCCTGTAGGTCCAAGTACTCTAGATAAATATGAAGCTGTAACTAATGGTAAAATTAGTGTTAATATTTGATATGTTAAATTATATAAATAATTCTTTACTATACTTTTTTTAGCCATTTATTTTTCATGTTAGTCATTTTGCTAACACAATCCTCCTTTGTTTTATAAGCTTATTAATTGCACTACAAGTATATCAAATTATATAATATTTAGCAAGACAATTTTTCAAAAAAAATAGCCCCTTACTAGAGACCACTTTTTTATTGAAGACCATATTTCTTTTTAAATCTATCTGCTCTACTTCCTGCTGTATCACGTCTAGCTAAATTTCCTGTCCAGAATGGATGACATTTTGAGCAAATATCAACTTTTAAATCTTTTTTTGTAGATCCAACTTTCATAACATTTCCACAAGCACATGTTATTGTTGTTTCTTCATATGCTGGTTGTATTTCTTTATTCATTTTTATATTCACCTCTTCTTTCATGCTTGGCCTTTGCCTAAACGTTATATTCTATGTTATCATATTTTAAAGAAAATTTCAAGTACTATTTTATTACATTTTCATCGTCTTTTTCATATTTATATTGTTCTATCATATATTTAGCAGAAGATACTGCTTCTTTATTAAAAGACACTCTTTTAACAAGTTTTAATGTAATATTGAAAAGACATGCTATTATCAGAATTAATACACAAATTTTTTTCCATACTTTAGCTAACATATTTTTCTCCTTTATTTTTATGTGTTTATTTTAAAATTTTTCCACATCTTTTATTATACTCATATATTTTAGCTTTGTCAAGGATTTTTTACATATTTTACTATATCTATGTTGCTATTTTTGCTTCTATTTACCATAGTATTGTATACTTTATCTCTTAACTCTTCCTTTGCTTGTTTTTCATTTAACTCTTTATTTGCATAAAAAGGACCATCAATATATGTTACAATTTTTGCTTTATCTTTCTTTTTTCCAAAAGCTTGATAAGTATTTGTCATACAAAATACTGGTACATCTAATCTTACCGGGTACTTAAAAGATACAGATTTAAAGTTTCTTATCTTTGTGTAATATGGCCAAATATGAGCCTCTGGATAAATTGTAATTGACTGGTTGTTTCTTATTCTTTTTTCTATTGCGTCTAGAAAATTTTTAGCAGCATTTTTACTCCCTGGAACAGGAATTGCTCCTAACATTTCTATTATTTTTCCAAAAGGTTTTATAGAAATATTTTCTGGGTTTACTATAAAAAAATTTCTTTTAGGGTATATTGGCACACTTGGTATCATAGTGTCTGCAAAAGGTTGTGTATGATTTACATACACAAAATACCCTTTATTTTTATATGTTTTTAACTTTTCTTTTCCTTTATATTCAATCCTAAACTTTATTTTTGGATATAAAATTTTCAAAGGCATACTTAATATATTTTGAAAAATAAAGCTCATAAAATTCCATAGTGGACTTTTTATATATTTATATTTTTCATCTATCTTTTTTGCTTTAATTTTCGCTTTTGAAAATTCATCATTTAGTTCATCATTGTAATAAATAACTTTAACATCTTTCACTTTATTTTTTTATTAAAACCCTCCTATTTTTTCTTTATCTATTGTTGTATATTCTAGTGGAATTTCATAAAATTCTTCATATACTTTTTTCCAAATTTCAAAATTTTTATCTTTCATAATTTCTACATTTTCTTTTTGTGACAAATTTTCATCTGGGTAGATTGGTGGTTTAATGTTAATAATGTATTCTTGTACTGGGAAACCATCTTCTCCTAGAAAATCACTATCTTCCATTGTTATAAATATTGGCAAAACAGGCACATTGTTTCTTGAAGCCAATTTAAAAGCCCCATTTTTTAGTGGTTTTGGTTTTTTATAATTCCACCATAAACTTTGTTCTGGATAAATTAATATATAATCTCCCCTTTGTAAAATTGTATCTACAGCTTTAACAAATTCAACCATAGTTCTTTTATTTGAACTTAATGGAAGTGTATCACAATTTCTGAAGAAAAATCCATATAATCCTGGAAAATTTGTATAATTTCCTTCTCTAATTACCTTATATAATTTGTGTTTTTTAGATTTTCCTGCAGTTCTAAAAACTTCTTCTATAGAAAAAGAATCAAAAGGGTTAAAATGATTGCATGTTATCATAGCTCCTGTTTCAAGATTTTTTAAATTTTCTATTCCTTTTATGTTTTTAATAATTAGCTTATTATCTTTTAATATTCCATTTAAAAATCTTTCTCCCATTCTATTTGCAACCCTATTTTTTAATTTACTATAATGTTTAGTTTTAAGATAATCTACATTGTCTGGTGTAAGCTCTATTGTAGGTGGATCCTCTTCTGCGTCAACATCGAATTTGCCTTGTTTTTCTAAATCTTCTATTTTTTCTATTATTTGCATTCTTTCTTTTGTTTTTTCATTATTAAAATTGTTGTTTACTTTTCTTAAAATTCTATCATCGCCTACACAGCTATTTTCTTTTTGAGCAAGTTCCCTTAATGCTTTTTCCGCTTCTCTATCTTGAAACCTTTCTTCTTCAGTGTAACTATCTTTTATTTTTTGGATTTCATCTAAAAACTCTGTTTTTCTAGCATATTCCCAAAAATACTCTTTATATTGCACATCTTCAAATCTCCATGGTTTATATGCAAAATTATAATGAATAATCTTTATATCTTCTTTATTTATTTTTCTATTTATAACTGGCATTATATCCCATTGATTATTTATTAAAGTAACTCTTCCTTTACAAAGCCTATTTAAATAATCTTGATCTTGTGCTACTGAAAACTTTACAGTTCCAAGTAAATATAAAAATTTATCTTGAAAATTGAACTTTCTTAATTGGTCTAAATTCATAAGCAAAATTCCAGCATTAAAGTAATTTTGATATTTTACAACTCCAACAACTTTTTCTGCATATTCTTGAAATACTTTATTATATTGAATTATATCATCTGGTGCTGCTGCAACTAAGTTTGTCCCAATTTCAGTATTATATAATTGAGAAATATCTCCTAAAACTACTATATCACTATCTAAATATAAAACCTTGTCATATTGTGGATATAATTCGGGTAGAAACATTCTAAAATAAGTAGTATTTGTGTAATAATCTCTAGTATATAACTTATCTTGCACCTTTTTTATATAATAACTTAAATTAACAAATTCAATATTCACATTTTCTGTTTCAAATTTTTTTATTTTTCTTACATTTTTTTCTTTTACATTCGTATGTAAAACTTTTATAATATACTCATATTCTTTACTTGCATTTTCTATTAAAGACTTGATAGCAACAGCTAAAAATGGTATATACCCATCATCAATCGCAAAAAATATTGGTATTACATTTTTTCCTTTATTCATTAAAATTTATTCCTTTCCAATGTTTTCTTTTTGTATATTATATTTCTTTTTTATTTCCATATATTCTTCTAAATCTTTATCAAATGTATAACATTTCAATACTTTATGGACTTGATCTATATGCCATTGTTTATAATTTTCAGTATGTGGGTAAGGCAAAAACATTAAACGCTTGCAAAAATGGCATATAACTGTATCTTTTTTATTAAATTTAGATTGCTCATTAAAAATTCTTGGAATAATCTTCTTTTTAGTTGTTGATTTATATATTGCATCTTGGTCTGCAAAAAGCATTTTTTTTGTTCTTAATAAATTTCGTGCTTTTTCAAAAAGTTTTGTCTTTTTTATCTCTTTCATGTTAAATAGAAGCATTCCTGCATTTATATAGTCTGGCCAAATAATCCAGCAACCATATTTTTCTTTTACTGCTGCATATTCATAACCTGAAATATCAATGTTATATAATTTTGAAATATCATCTGCTACCATTATATCAATATCTAAATATAACAATTTTTCTGGCATATTTGGAACCAGGTCTGCTAAAGTTCTAAGCAAAGTGTATGGTGTGCAGTATGCGTCTTCGTTTTTACCCAATCCTAATTCTTTTTCATAAATTTTTGTAACATCTATTTTTTGTACTCTATTTTTTTCATTTTTTGATTTTACAACTTTATTTAGAATTTCTATTTGTTCATCTGTTATGCTTAAGTATTCAGAATTTATTCTTTCCAAATTCATCGTAAATATGTAGCAATTTATTATTTCTGCTGTTCTATTCGTTATTGAAATTAATTGAGTTAATGCACCATCAAAAACCTTCTTATTTCCACATAGCAGTAGGTTTACCATGTTTTATATCATTCCTTTCAATTACATCTTCCAAGATAATAATTTTTCTTTCCTCTTTTTACTACCACAAATGTTCCATCAATAAATAAATCTTTTGTAATTATTTTATCTTGTTCTTGGCATTTTTTACCATTTATTGAAATTGCTCCATTTTGTATAAATTCTCTAGCTTCTCTTTTACTTGAAGCTGCTCCAACATTAATAATTAAATCTACAACTCCTATATTGCTTTCTACATCTTTCATATCTTGTTCATCAAATAAATCCAAAATATCTTGTTTTGTTAAATTTTCAAAATCATTATTAAATAAGCTATTTGCTAGTTTTTCTGCTCTTTCATATTCTTCTTTTCCATGTAAGAATGTAATAATTTCTCTTGCTAATGCTTTATGTGCCTCTCTTAATTCTGGATGTTCATTATTTTTCTTTTCATATTCTTCAATTTCTTCTTTACTTAAAAAAGTATATATTTTTAAATAGTCTATAACCATTGAATCTTCAACATTTACGAAAAATTGATATAATTTATAACTAGATGTTTTATTTTTATCAAGCCATAATGCATTTCCTTCGCTCTTTCCAAACTTCTTTCCTTGTGAATCAGTAACAAGTGGCATTGTAAAGCCATAAACTTCATCTCCAGTTGACCTTCTAATTAAATCAATTCCTGCTGTTATATTTCCCCATTGGTCTGAACCGGCACATTGTAAATCCACACCTTTATGTTCATGTAAATATTTAAAATCTAATGCTTGTAAAATCATATATGAAAATTCAGTATATGTTATACCAGATTCTAACCTTCTTCTTATTATGTCTTTATCTAACATATAATTTATATTAAAATATTTTCCATAATCTCTTAAAAAATCTATTAAATTAATATCTTTATACCAATCATTATTGTTTACAACTTCAAACCCAAATATTTTTTCAACTTGTTTTTTTAATAGCTCAAAATTTTTAAGTACAGTTTCTTTACTTGCCATAGCTCTTTCTGTTGTAGGTCTTGGATCTCCTATCATTCCTGTTCCTCCACCAACTAAAAGTATTGGTGTGTGACCAGCATTTTTTAATCTTTTAGAAATCAGAAAACTTGATAAATGGCCAACATGTAAGCTATCTGCTGTTGGGTCTGTCCCAATGTAAAATGTTAATCCTCCTTTATTTAATTTTTCTTCTAGCTCTGGGCTAGATATATCTTTTATTAAACCTCTCCATTTTAAATCTTCTACTACTGTCAATTTCTATTCCTCCTTTATTTATTCTCATTTAATTCTTCTTTTAAATATTCATATACATAACTTGAAGACTCATAATGCCAAAAGTTACCTTTTTCCTCCAAAATTTTATTACTTACTTATTATACTACAAATTGTTATAATTTTTCAATAATTTATATAATTTTTCCTCCACCTAAAACAATATCTCCTAAATAAAATACTGCAGATTGGCCTGGGGTCGGAGCTCTATTAGGCTCTTCAAATTTAATTTTAATTCTATTTTCGTCTTGTACAATCTTTGCCTTTGTTTGAAGCATTGAATACCTAGTTTTAACATCCACATCAATCCAGTCTTCTATTTTGTCCACTAATAGTAAATTAATATCTTCAACTTCAATTTCTTTTTTATATAAATCTTTTTGTTCTCCTACTATAACTTCATTTTTTTCATAATTGAAACCAACAACAAATAATGGCACTTTGTTTGAAATACCTAAACCTTTTCTTTGTCCAATTGTATAATTATAAAGTCCATTATGCTTTCCTAAAATTTCTCCATTTATATTTACAATATTTCCTTTCTTTGGTTTTATATCAGAATTTATTTCTAAAAACTTTTTATAATTTCCATCTGGTATAAAACATATATCTTCTGAATCCGGTTTATTTGCGACCTTTAGTTTTTTCTCTAGAGCTATTTTTCTTATTTGCTCTTTATTCTCAAAATCTCCTAAAGGAAAAATAATGTGTTCTATTAGTTCTTTAGGAATATTCCATAACACATAACTTTGGTCTTTTTTTCCAGCTTTAGATTTTTTTATTACACATCTTTTAAAGTGTTCATTAAATTCAGTTTTTGCATAATGACCTGTTGCAATATAATTACAACCTAATTCTTTTGCTTTATCCCACATAAAACCAAATTTCATATATTTATTACATTCTATGCATGGGTTTGGAGTTTTACAGCAAGAATAACAATTTATAAAATCATCTATTACATATTTTTGAAACTCATTTTTATAATCATATGTAAAATGAGGTATTCCAATAGTATTGCAAACATTTTTAGCGTCTAAATATGTATTTACATTACAGCAACTACTACCCCTATATAGTTCTAAAGTTGTTCCAACTACTTCATACCCATTTTCTTTTAATAAAATAGCAGAAACAGAGCTGTCTACGCCTCCACTCATACCAAGTAGCACTTTTTTTTCTTCCATAACTATTTATCCCTTCTTAAATTTTAGTCTTTCTTTACTTTTTCTAACATATCTTCTATAGTATGCCATGCAAGTAAAGCACATCTAACTCTAGCAGGCATATTAGCAACATTTCTAAAAGCAATCGCCTCTTCTAAAATTTTAAGTTTTTCTTCATCTTTTTCTTCTCTTTTTATCATTTCTATAAATGTTTCAATAATTTTCTTTGCCTCTTCTATTGTTTTTCCTTTTAAAGTATCTATCATAATAGAAGTTGAAGCTTGTGATATTGCACACCCATGACCAGTAAAAGCCATATCTGCTATTTTGTTTCCATCTAGCTTTAACTCTAAAGTTATTTCATCTCCGCAATTCGGATTATGCCCAAGCTCTTGATAATCTGCATTTTCAAGCTTCTTTTTATTATATGAATTCATACTATGTTCCATTATTAATTCATTATATATATTTGTTAAATCTTCCATTTTATCTAATTCCTCTCAAATTTTGAGTCAATCTAAAATTCGTTTTTATTTTCTCAACTCTTTATATAATTTTTAAACATCTCATAAGCTTTATTTAAGCTACTTACAAGCTTGTCTACATCTTCTTTTGTATTATAAAAATAGAAACTTGCTCTACAAGTAGAATCTAGCCCCATATACCTTAACAACGGTTGTGCACAATGGTTTCCTGAACGTACACAAACACCATAAGAATCCAATATGCTTGCAACATCATGTGGATGAACTCCTTTAATATTAAATGAAATAACTCCAGAATGATTCTTTATATTTGGTGTTAAATATAAATCTAAATATTCCAATTTAGATAATTCTTGTCTTGCATATAATAAAACTTCTTCCTCTAATTCATGTATTGTTTTATATCCAATATTTTTAATATATTCAATTGCTGCTCCTAAGCCTACAACTCCTTCTACATTTTGAGTTCCTGCTTCAAATTTATTTGGAAGTGGTGCAAAAGTTGTATATTGTTCATAAACATATTCTATCATATCACCACCCATAATAAATGGTTCCATTTTATTTAAAATTTCCCTTTTACCATAAAGGACACCAATTCCTAAAGGTGCTAGCATTTTATGTCCAGAAAACACTGCAAAATCACAATCTAAATCTTGAACATCAATTTCAAAATGTGGAATGCTTTGAGATAAATCTACAACAACCACCGCACCTTTTTTATGTGCATATTTTATAATTTCTTTAATATTATTTATAGTTCCCAAAACATTTGAAACATGAGTTATTCCAACTATTTTAGTTTTATCTGTAATTTTTGATTTAATTTCTTCTTCACTTAACTCAAAATCTTTATTAATATACATATAATTTAATTTAGCACCTTTAGCTTTTCCAACTTTTTGCCAAGGAACAAGGTTTGAGTGATGTTCCATAATTGATAAAACAATTTCGTCATCTTGTTTTACATTTTCCATACCATAAGAATATGCAATTAAATTTAAGCTTTCTGTAGCATTTTTAGAAAAGATAATTTCTTCTGGAAATCTTGTATTTATAAATTTTGCTATTTCTTTTCTTGTATTTTCATATACTTCTGTTGCTTCAATACTTAAATTATATGCTCCCCTATGAGGGTTTGCATTATATCTCTCATAAAATTCTTGAACTTTGTTTATTACTTGTATTGGTTTTTGTGAAGTTGCACCACTATCTAAATAAGTTATCATATTATTTTCCAAAAGCGGAAAATCTTTTTTTATTTCTTCTACTGTTTTCATCCTTACAAATTCCTTTCTATCTTACTCATTCCAATATGCCTACTTTAAAAATGAGTTTATTAACTTTCTCCTTCTACTCTAATTTCTTATCAATTTCTTTTAAGATTTTTTCTTTTAATTCTTTATCTTCTATTTTATCTAAAACCTTATTAAATTTTGCTCTTACCATAAGTTTTAAAGCTTCTTTTTCTGAAAAGCCTCTACTCATTATATAAAACAATTCCTTTGGTCCTACTTTTCCTGTTGCAGTAGAATGGTTTCCTTCCACATCTTCTTCTGTGCATAAAAGCATAGGAAGAGCTATAGATTTTGCTGTTTCGGATAAAATCATACAATATTCATTTTCATCTCCTTTTGCCTTTTTTGAACCTTTTTTGAAATCTATTGTTCCTTTAAAATGCTTTTTACAATTATCTTTTATTGCCCCTTGCACATTTATGTTTGCCTCTGTTTTTTCTCCAAAAAGCTCTGCAATATAATTTAAATCTAATATCTGATTATCTTTTCCCAAATAAATTGCATCTAAATTACTTTTTGCCTTTAACCCTTTTATATTAGAATAATAATTTGAAATAGAATTTTTGCCACCAAAATCTATTATTGTAAAATCTAAATTTGCTTCATCTTCTAACACATTTTCTATAGCAACAAAATTAGTTGAATTTGTATTTAATAAATTCACAAAAACAATTCTTAAATTTGCTGAATTTTCACACCTTATATTTATTTGGCTATTATTAAAATGCACCTCATCATCTTTAGATTCATATTTTAAAATAATAACTCCATTTGAGCCTTCAAAAGCCTCTATTTCTATATTGCAAACCAAACTACTATTTTCTTTATTAAAGTCAAAATTAACTTCAACCATTTCTTCTTTTTTTATTTCTATTTTTATATTTTTATTTGAATTTTCTTGAATTTGTTTATATATTTTTTTAGATAATCCATATTTTAATTTTTTTAAATTTACTTTTTCTTCTGAAATTTTTCCTTTTAAAATATGAAGTTCATCAAATTTACCTATATTATTTGGTAAATCAAATTCTTTTAAATTTATATTGTTTATTTCATAATTTCTTGATGTTCTAATCGGTGTTTCATTAATAATCATTTTATTATCCTTTCTTTAAGCTACCCTATACTACCTTCAAGCTCTAAATTAATTAAGCCATTCATTTCTACCGCATATTCAATAGGAAGTGCCTTTGAAATTGGGTCAGCAAAACCTCTTACTATCATAGCTTTAGCGTCTTCTTCTGACAACCCTCTACTCATTAAATAAAAAATTGCTTTATCACTTATTTTTCCTATTTTTGCCTCATGCGAAAATTCCACTTCATCTGTTCTAACATCATTTACAGGTATTGTATCAGACCTTGAAATATCATCTAACATTAAAGACTCACAAGATACCGAACATTTAGAATTTTTTGCATTTTCATTAATTTTTACCTGTGCACGGTATGTTGCCACACCTCCATTTTTAGATATGGATTTTGAATTTACAACACTAGACGTGTTTTCAGCATTATGAACCACTTTAAAACCTGTGTCTAAATTTTGCCCTTTTCCCGCAAAAGAAATTCCCGTATATTCTGTTTTTGCACCTTCTCCATTTAAAATACTCATTGGGTAAAGCATTGATATTTTAGACCCAAATGACCCAGATACCCAATCAACTTGTGCTCCTTCTGAAATTAAAGCTCTTTTTGTATTTAAATTAAGCATATTTTTTGACCAGTTTTCTATTGTAGAATATCTTAAATATGCATTTTTCTTAACAAATAATTCAACACAACCAGCATGTAAATTTACCTTATTATATTTTGGTGCAGAACATCCTTCTATAAAGTGAAGTGATGCACCTTCATCTACTATAATTAAAGTATGCTCAAACTGTCCTGATTCTGGCGAATTTAATCTAAAATATGATTGCAAAGGAATTTTTACTTTAACTCCTTTTGGAACATAAACAAAAGAACCTCCTGACCACACTGCTCCATGAAGTGCAACAAATTTATGGTCATATATTGGAACACATTTCATAAAATGTTTTTTTACTAAATCTGGGTATTGTTTTAAAGCTGTTTCCATATCTGTGTATATTACGCCTTGCTCTAAAAGCTCTTGTTTCATACTATGATACACAACTTCTGAATCATACTGTGCCCCTACACCTGCTAAAGACCTTTTTTCTGCTTCAGGTATACCTAATTTATCAAAAGTAGATTTTATATCTTCTGGCACATCTTCCCAATTTCCAGTCATTTTGGTTTTTGGACGTACATATGTTGCAATCTCGTCCATATTAAGTTCAGTTAAATCAGGTCCCCACGTTGGAAGCTCTAGCTTTTCATACACTTCTAGTGCTTTTAGTCTAAATTCTTTCATCCAGTCCGGGTCATTTTTCTGTTTTGAAATTTCTTTTATTATTTCAGGGGTTAAACCCTTTTTTATTTTAAATTCATAATTATCTTTATTTTTTATGTCATATATATTTCTGTTTATTTCTTTCAATTTAGTTTTCATAATATTGTCCTTTCTACTTGCATTTTTTGTTTTTTTGTGATATAATAATTGCTAATTGGGTTGTCTCACACCCAGGCAATGCCCTACTAAGTGAGGTATGTATACAAAGGAGAAAAAGATATGTTTAAATGGAAGCATAGATGTTTCGAGTTAGAATATAAACTCGAATGCGAAAAAGCGATGGTTGCTAACCTTTTGCAAGAGCGTAACGCACTCATCGCTAAGAACGCTGAGTTAAACGCCTCCAATATTCGTCTGGAGAGTGAACTTCAAGCTCTTCGGAAGAACCAGAAAACGTTCTTTCCCCCTAATCCTCTCCCGAGAGAGCCAATCTCTCGGAGATAAGGGGGCTTCCACCCCACCTCAATTG
>USQS01000007.1 GCA_900556865.1 uncultured Clostridium sp.
CCATTATTTCCATAGCACGCATAATAGCTGTTTGCCCTGCTCCATCTGCGTCAAAACCTAATATTACTTGTTCTGCATTTTTTCTAAGCAACCAACCTTGGTTTGTTGTTAAAGCAGTTCCAAGAGCAGCAACAACATTTGTTATACCTCTTTGATGTAAAGATATAGCATCCATATAGCCTTCTACAATTAGTAGTTTTTTTGTATCTCCCTTTTTGGCAACATTTAATCCAAATAAATGCTTTCCTTTACTATAAACAATATTTTCTGGAGAATTTATGTATTTAGGTTTAGAGTCATCAAGAACTCTACCGTCCAAAAGCAATAACTCTATTTCTAACATCTAAAATTGGTATCATAAACCTATTTCTATATCTATCTATATATTTTCCATTTGGATTTTTATTTACCAATCCAGATTCTAGTATTTCCTCATCATTAAAACCTTCTTTTTTAAGTGCTCTATAAAGTTCATCAAAATTTCCAGAAAAGCCCAAATTATAGACCTCTAAAGTTTCATTATTAAGTTTTCTTTGTTTTACATATTCTTGCCCTTGTTTTGACTCTGGCTTATACAACCTTTTATGATAATATTCTGCTGAATAAGAATTCACCTTATAAACTTTTGCCTTTAATTCTTCTTTTTTGCTATCTTCGCCACTTGATAAACTTGGAAGTTTAATATTTGCTCTTTCAGCAAGATTTATAATTGCTTCTCTAAAACTAATTCCTTCTATTTTTGTTAAAAAAGTAATTACATTACCTCCAACTCCACAACCAAAGCAATGGAATATTTGTTTATCTGGCGAGACTGAAAAAGATGGAGATTTTTCATTATGGAATGGACATAACCCAAAATAATTTCTTCCACTTCGCTTTAAATGTACATATTGTGATATTACTTCCACTATATCGTTATTATCTCTTACTTCATTAAGAATTTCATCACTATAACGCACATTCTCTCCCCTCTTTCTTTTTTTATAATTATTGCTATATTATATTATTCGACGAATTTTACATAATTCCCTCTTTTTTGTTCATTTTTTTACAAAATAAAATTTTAAAAAAATATTGAAAAGTCATAAATAATATGCTAATATTAAGACATAAATATAAGAAGGAGACCTAATACAAAAATTTTGTATAGAATACTTCAGAAAGGAATGTGATTTAAAATGATGTGGATTATTTTATTAGTAGTAGCTTTGATAATAGTTTTTATCATTTCAACATACAATGGATTAGTACGCTCTAAAATTAAAGTTGACAATGCCTGGAGTCAAATTGATGTACAATTACAAAGAAGATTTGACTTAATTCCCAACTTTGTTGAAACAGTAAAAGGATACATGACTCATGAACAAGAAACATTTGAAAAAATAGCTAAACTTCGTACATCTTGGGCAAATGCTTCTAGCATTTCAGACAAAGCCACTTTAGATAACCAACTTTCAGAAACATTAAAAACAATAATGGCTGTATCTGAAAATTATCCTGAATTAAAAGCTAACCAAAACTTTATGCAATTATCTCAAGAATTAAAAAATACTGAAGACAAAATATCATTTTCAAGACAATTTTACAATGATGCTGCAACAATGTATAATACTAAAATACAAGTATTTCCTTCAAACATAATTGCAGGTATGTTTAACTTTACTTCTCGTAGTTTATTCCAAACAGAAAATGATGAAGCACGTAAAAACGTAAAAGTAGATTTTAGTAAATAAAAAAGTGGTATAACTTAAATACCACTTTTTATCTATATATAGCCTCTACAATTCCCTTGCTTACAAACTTTGCTCTATTTTTTACATATGTTTCATCTATACTATTCGGCTCTGGAATTACAACTTTTATACCAACATTTCCTACTGTTCCTTTATTTTTTTTTAAAGCCAATCCCATAATTATTGGATTATCACTTATAAAAATTTCCTCTTCATGTTCCTTATTTTTCGCAACCGCAACATCTATTGCCACAACAAACTTACCAATAATTTTTGGATAATTACAAATAAAATCAATCTTATTGCAAAAAGTTTTTTTCATATTTCCAATAACCATATTTTTATCTATTTGTCTTATTAAATAACTCCCAACTAGAGGCCCAATACTGTCATAAATAACTTTATTTGTTCCAATACATACAAAAAGTAAATTTTCTCTTTTATTATTTATTTTTCTCTTAAGAACACTTACATATTTTTCATAACTAGTCATTACATTTCTCCCATAAAGTTTATACTCATATAATTTACAATTATTATAAATTTTATTATGAATATAAGAAAAATATGTTAAATTCTTTTTTAATATTTAGGCATAAAAATCTCCCAAATTATTAAATTTTTTATCTAATAATTTGGGCTCACTTAAATTTATTGTTCTCTAAAAAACACATATTCATCTCCTGTTGTTGTTTTTCCCTTCATTGTTGTACCTTCAAAGATATCATCTAAAGGTATTTTAAAATTAACAAAACATGAATATTTTTCATTTTGGTTATTTATAATATTTATTTTAAATTTTACTTTGCATTCTAAATCTTCTACTTTTACTCCAGCAACTTTCAAAATACTACCATTAAAAGCAACTTGATTATTTTCATTCATTTTGTATCCTGTTACAATATCACTATTTACATATTGCAAAGTAATTGGATTAGAGCAATCTGTGTAAAATGTTGGCTCACTATAGTTAGCTTTTTCATTTTCTTCATTTGTATTGACAATCTTAAATTTAATATCATCTTTTTTATCTTTATTTTCATCTTCAATATCTTGTCTAGAACCAAAAGCCAATAAATTTTTATACATTAAACTTTTTCTTCCAATTTCGTCATTTCCCTCTAAAGAAATATTATCTATATATAATTCCTTTATAGTATTTTTATTTGTAAGCTCTTCTCCATTATTAAGATAAACGGCTATATCGGTGTACTGATATAAATTTAAATCTTTTAATTTTTTATCTTGACTTTTATCTACGGCTCCTGCACTACTACATAATATAAGCTTTTCAACCTTAAAAACCTGTTCTTCATTATTTTTAGAAATTTTTATAACATCTTCTGCCCATTTCTTACTAAATATATGTTTTCGTATAATAATTGCATATACAAAAATCAACAAAATTAATATAATAATATAAATTATTAATAAAACCTTTTTTTTCTTATTTACTCTCATTTTATCTCTTTTATCCTATAATTTTTGGTATAAATATTGCATATAGCTAAATACCTTTTCTCCCCAAGCTTCATCACTTGCATATCTAACATTAACAGACTTAACATTTGTCCCATTAAAATATGAACCTGTTGCAACTATTCCATCTGAAATATTTGTTCCAGCAACATGTAAATATTTTGTAGACAATGCTTCTGCTACTGTATTTATGGCATCCTCATATGACTCAAACGTTT
Organism: uncultured Clostridium sp.; assembly: GCA_900556865.1. GTDB lineage: Bacteria > Bacillota > Clostridia > TANB77 > CAG-508 > CAG-269. The sequence continues at coordinate 3,431 of USQS01000007.1, forward strand.
TTGCACTATTATATGGGTCTCTATCATATGCAGCAAAGCCAAATAAATTAAATTTATTTTGCGCCAAACTTGATGTTCCCCATGCACTTTCATGAATTCCAACAGAAGCTAAAAATATACCATTAATTTTATATTTTTGTTCTGCATTGTAAAAAACCTCTGCATTGTTTTCAAAAATTTTATTTTTATCACTCACATTATTTGTTAAAACAGTTTTATAATCGCTTAATGTCAACCCACTTGGCTTACTTAAATCTGATTCTATAGTTAAATTTGCTTTAAGTGAGGCAACCCTATTTTTTTCTACAATTAGTGGCGTAACCGTATTTGAAGTAATATAAGCCGTTTTAATATAACCTTCATTTCCATTATATTTAACTTTAATCCATTCTTCTCCTGCTTCTTCAAGGGCTACATTTAAATATCTTGGAATCTCACAAATTGTATTTGAATCATCTTGTGCCTTTTCTTTTAAACTTTCTGCTTCTAACAAATACATTTGGTCTCCAATATGTACACTGTATTTTTTCATGAACTCTGATGTTCCAACATAAATTACTTCTGTCACTGCCTCTTCTAAAGTTGTACTTTCTATTATTTCTTCACTAACCATTTCCTCATTTTTATATTCCTGCAGTGATGTTACTTGAACTTTTCCAATTTTTCCTTCTTGTTTTGTTTGTTTTTCATCTTTCGGTAAATTTGGGTTGTCCTCATATTGTGTATTAAATTGTATGTTTCTTTGTTCATTTACCATTTTTTTATTATTTTCACCAGTATTTTCTACCATTATATCCACAATATTTACAGCTTTTTGATTCTGCTCAAATGCTACAACAGTTGTTTTAGTATCTTCTTCAACATTTGTAGCAAAAACATGGTTTTTGCAAAAGGCAATTACGCATATTGTAAATATTATTACTACAAATATCCAAATAATACTTATATTTATTACTATATCGCCATTTTTAAACTTTGACATATTCATAAATGCCTTTCCTCCCTACAAAAAATTTCCCACATATACTATACTACACTTCAAGTTTATTGTCAATGTAATCATTTACCAAAATTTTTAAAACTGCAGCAACTGGAACTCCTAAAAACATTCCTATTAAACCAAAATATTCTCCCCCTATTGTTACCGCAAGAATTACTAATAATGGACTTATTTTTAATGAATCTCCTATTATTTTTGGGTTTATAATATTTGCATCTACTTGTTGTAAAATTGTAACAACAATAAGCATAATAATTGCTTTAGATATCCCACCTGTAATTAAGGTAATAATTCCAGCAATACTAATTGCAATAATTGCTCCAAAATATGGTATCATATTAAATAAACCTATTGTAAATCCAAGTAATGTTGCATATTTTATTCCTAAAATTTTCATTGTAACAGTAGCTAAAATGCCCACAACCAGTGCATCTATTAATTGACTTGATATAAATTTAAAAAACACACCATTTGAACTATAAAAATACTTCTCAATATAATTACATGTTTTAGGTTTAAATATAGCTTTAAACAATTTTTTGAAAAACTTGAAAATTTCATTTCTCTCTGCTAATATATAAATTGAAACTACCATTGCCACAAAAACGTCAAACAAACCTCTTGCAACACCTACAGCACTTTTAACATACCCTGTTATTCTATCAACACTTAAATATTGTTTTAAATCTAAATTTTGAATTTCCTTCAAAGAAGAATAAACTTGTTCTGTTTTAAAAATAGAATCTTCTGGTAAATTGTTATATGTATCTATTATTTTTGTATAATATAATTGAATATTGCTAATTAATTCATTTATACTTTCTCCTAATACTGGCACTATAAAATTTATTATTATAACTATAATTAAAATTGTAATTATATATGTTGTAAGTATTCCCCATTTTCTTGCATGTTTATTTAATATTTTAGGTTTAGCTTTTTTATATGCTTTTTCAATTTTGCTTTCTGGTATGTATAACAAATATGCAATTAAAAGTCCAACCAAAAAAGGCGACAAAATTGAAAATAAATGTTTAAAAGCTGTAGTTAAAAAACCTATACTATCAATCGCTTTATATATAAATATTATTACTGTAGCAAGTGTTATCCAAAACACCCATGTATGCCAATGACTTTTTATTTCTTCTTTCATTTTTATAATTCCTTTCTCATATCAATTTTCAGACCAACTGGACAGTGGTCACTTCCCATAATATCACTATAAATTTTTGCGTCTTCTATCTTCTTTTTTAAATCATTAGATACAATAAAATAATCTATTCTCCATCCTATATTTTTTTCTCTAGCTCTACCCATATATGACCACCATGAGTAACACTCTTCTTTTTTTGGATATAAATATCTAAATGTATCTATAAAACCTGCTTCTAAAAGCTCTGTCATTTTATCTCTTTCTTCTTTTGTAAAACCTGCATTTTTCATATTTGATTTTGGATTTTTTAAATCAATTTCATTATGTGCCACATTAAGGTCTCCACACATAATCACAGATTTCTTTTTTGCTAAATTACTTAAATACTTTCTAATTTCATCTTCCCAAACTTGTCTATATTCTAGTCTTTCTAGTCCTCTTTTAGAATTAGGAGTATAAATTGTAACTAAATAAAAATTTTCATATTCTAATGTAATAACACGACCTTCCTTATCATGTTCTAAAATTCCTATTCCATATGAAATATTTAAAGGTTCTTTTTTAGTAAATATTGCTGTTCCAGAATACCCTTTTTTCTCTGCACTATTCCAATAACAATAATAATTTTTAAAAATATTCAAATTTAAAATCTTATTTACTTCCTCTTGGGCTTTTTCTTCCTTTTTAGATTTTTTTTCTTCATCAAAATTAGTTTGCATTTTAGTTTCTTGCAAACAGAAAATATCTGCATCTATACTCTCAAAAAAATCTACAAAACCTTTTTTTAAACAAGCCCTTATTCCATTAACATTCCACGATATTAGTTTCATATTTATATTATTCCCTTCTTCAAACCTAAATCAAGTTATAAAAGAATTAAAAATTGTAATTATTTTTCTTATTCAATAGCTTTCCTCCTTTATTGTACTAAAAATGCTTCAGTATTTCAAGTATTTCTTTAAATTTTTTATTACAATAAGAACAAAATCGGACATTAATAACATTATCACTTATTAAAACATTTTAAAGTTCGTGTTTTTGTTCGCACGCAAAATTTGCTTCCACAAATTTCTGTACATTGTTATTTTTACATTATGGAAATTTTGGAGCACTTTCTTTTGAAAATAAAATTTTCATTCTGCATTGTGAAACTAAAAAAATTCATATTATTTTCCTATAACAAAAAACCCCTAAATTTTAGAATTTAAAGGCTTTTGTTTTATTCTACATAATAGACGCATTGTAAATTTTAACAATTACATCATTTAATTTTTGGTCAAATTCCTCTTGTGTTTGATGTACATTTAAATCTTGTAATAACGCTCTTGAAAAACTTGCTATCATTTTTTGATTTTTAGAAAGCAATTCTGTAGCTTTTTCAATATCATATCCTCCAGATAAAGCAACAATTCTTACAACACATTCATAATTATACAAATCTAAATAGTGATTTTCTATAGTTGGTATTGTAAATTTAAACATAATTTTATAATCTTGGTTCCAATTTTCTAATTGATTTTTTACTTCTCTTTTTAATATTTCTTCACATTTTTCTTTTTCTGGAGAATTAATATCCACTTCTGGTTCAATAATTGGTACTAAACCTGCTTCACAAATAATTTTAGCAAAATCAAATTGTTGCTTTACAATTTCTTTAATTCCTTCTTCATTTGGTTCATAAATTACAGATCTCATTTTTGTACCAAAAACATTTTTAGCTTTAGCTTCTTCTAATTGTTCAGAAAGATTAGGAATTTCCTTCATTAATTTAACACCATTTTTTTGTTCTTGTAATCCTTTATCTACTTTTAAAAATGATACAATATGTTTTTCATTCCATAAATAATCTGCCGTAAATTCACCATTTACTTTAGAAAGCATTGTTCTTTCGAACAAAATTGCTCCTAAAATATGCTCACTTGTAAAAGATTTACTTGTAAAAACTCTTTTTCTCATTTCATGAATTAAATCAAACATTTCTTCTTCTGAATTATATTCACTTTCTTCTATTCCATAAGCCTTTAGAGTTTTGCTACTACTTCCTCCACTTTGATCTAATGCTGCAATAAATCCCTTTCCATTTTTTATAATTTCATACATTTCATTATTCATTTAAAAAACTTCCTTTCTCAAATATATTATAGTTTTTTAGGGTATACTATAAACCTATATTTTAAATCTGTTTGAAAGCAATTTCACCTGTTCCATTGCTATATTTAACATTTGCAATTGCTCCATTTATAATAGTCATACTTGGTCCTTTATGTGAAATATCTGCATCAAATATTATTGGAATATTTAAATCATAAATAACACTATCTTTTAAAGCTTCTCTCATGGTATATTCTAAACAAGATTTTTCGACTCCATTTCTACCAAAAATAATTAAATTTGTATATTTAAAATATTCCATTTCATTTAATTTCCAAAGAACCCTTATTAGCTCTTCTTTAGATAATTCACAATTATCAAAATACCAAATAATTCCATCTTCCTTATACCTTTTATTAAAATCTTTTGTTCCATCATATTTAGTTCCTGCAATTTCTGAAATAATATCTAAACAACCGCCTATAATTCTTCCTGTAACATCTACATTTTTATTGTTAATTTCTTGCCATTTAACTTTCTTAGTTAAATTTAATCCTTCTAAACCTGTTATTCTTTCTCCACGCTCTTCTTCATACATATCATAACTTTTTTGCAAAACCAAATTTCCACTTAAAATTTCCAAATTTTGTTTTATGCTTCTATGGTAATTTTCTGTTCCAAAATCTCCAATATTATTTGCATAAATTGAAGCTATATTATACTTTGTAGTTAGTGTAAATAATATTCCTGTTGGATCTGAAAAACCTTGTACAAATTTTGGATTTTTAATGATTTTTTCAAAATCTACATATGGCAAAATTTCTACTAAAAATTCTCCTCCTGCAGCACAAATAATTGCGTCAATTTCTTTACTTTCAAACATAAAATTTAGTTCTTCTGCTCTTTCTTTTTTAGAAGCACTTCTTGCCTTATCAGATTTTTCTATATTTTTAGAAAAAATAACTTTATAACCCATATTTTCTAATTTTATTTTGGCATTTTGGTATCTTTTTATATAAAGTTCATTATATGCTCCGCTAGATGGTGCTGGAACACCAATAATTGCACCTTTTTCTAAAAATTTTGGATAAATCATTTTTTCTTTCCTTTCTTTATTTTCTTGCAAATTTTCTCTCTATTTCATATTTTGACATTTTAATTACAGTTGGTCTTCCATGTGGACAAGTAAAAGGGTTTGGAAGTTCTAAAAGTTTTTCCATTAAACTGTGAACTTCTTCTTCTGAAAGAACCATGTTCGCCTTTACTGCCGATTTACAAGCAACAGTTGCAATAAATTTCTCTTCTTTTTCTTGTTTTGCAGTTCTTGCAACTGTATTTATTTCATCTAGTGTCTCTTTAAATAATTCTTCTGTGTCTAAATCAATGCATATTTCTGGCACACCTGAAAGCTTTATTGTATTTTCTCCAAATTCTTCTACAACAAATCCTGCTTTTCTAAATAAATCTAGATTATCTCTTGCAATATCCATTTCTTTATGTGTTAATGTTATAATATCTGGCAATAATAGTAATTGTGAATCTTTTTCTTTTTCCTGGAAAAAATTCTTTTTAACTTTTTCATACATTATTCTTTCATGTGCAGCATGTTGATCCATTATATATAATTCATTTTCTATTTCTAATATTATGTATGTATTAAATGCAATTCCAATAAATTTATATACCGGCTTTTTAAACTCTTCTTTATCTTCAAACATTGATACATTGCTGTCTTCTATTTTTGTATCTATTGTATAAAAATTTTCTTTCTTTTCCTCTTGCTTTTCAGTTTGTTTATATGGCTCTTTTCCAAATAATTCTTTATACATTTCATTAAAAGATATTTTTTCTTTTTCTGGTTTAAGAGTTTCTTCATTGCCACTTTCTTTAGGTTTTTCTATTTCTTCATTTTTTGTTTCAATTGGTGTTACAATATCATTATACCTTTTTTCCATTTCTTTATACTTTTCTGTTAATTGTAAATTCGGATTTTGACTAACTTCGTTTTTTAAATCATCTTGTAACTTCTTTAATTTTTCAATTGCATTTTGACTATTTTCAGATGATTTAACCTCATTTATTTTAGCTTCATTTTTTTTATTAAATATATCTTCTATAATATTTCCTAAAGTTTGTCGTTTATTTGAAACTGTATAAGTATCTTTGGCAATTTCTTGAACATTTTTAATTTTAAAAGCTTCTTTAGAAGCTTCTTTTACTTCTTCCGTTTTTTCTCTTTCGGACATAAAATCTGCTTTTAACAATGTATCTTTTATAGCATGAAACATTGCTTTAAACACAATTCCTTCTTCTGCAAACCTTACTTCTAATTTTGCAGGATGCACATTAACATCAACTTTACTTGGTGGCATTTCTAAATTTAGCACCAAAAATGCAAATTTACCTATTGGTAACATTCCTTTAAAAGCTTGTTCAACTGCTGATGCCAAAGTTTTGTCTTTTATATATCTTTGATTTACAAAAAATATTTGATTAGACCTATTAGACCTTGCTATTTCTGGTTTACCAATAACTCCTTTTATTTTTATATATTCATACTCATATTCTACATTTAATAAATTACTTGCAATATCTTTTCCAAAAATATTATATATAACTTGAGATATTTCTCCATTGCCATTTGTTTGTATTACAGTTTTACCTAAATTTATAAATTTAATTGCTACTTCTGGATGAATTAAAGCAAGCCTTGTGACAACATCTTCAATATAACCAGATTCTGTGAAATCCTTTTTCAAAAATTTATATCTAACTGGTGTATTATAAAACAAATTTCTAACAGTTATCGTTGTTCCTGTACTACATGGTGCTTCTGTTTTTTCTAAAATATCTCCACCTTCTACTATAATTTTCGTCCCAACTGTATCTTCTGCAGTTTTAGTTACTAGCTCCACATTTGCAATTGCTGCAATACTTGCCAAAGCTTCTCCTCTAAACCCCATGGATTTTACTGTATCTAAATCATTTGCCGACCTAATTTTACTTGTTGCATGACGTTCGAATGCAAGTTCAACATCATCTGCTTTAATTCCTTTTCCATTGTCACTTATCCTAATGAAAGAAATTCCTCCATTTTTTATCTCTATTATTATATTTGTTGCTCCCGCATCTATTGAGTTTTCTGCCATTTCTTTTATTACTGATGCTGGTCTTTCTATAACCTCTCCTGCTGCTATTTTATTAATTGTTAAATCATCTAATAATACTATGTTTCCCATAAAATTTATCCTTTCTATATTGGGAATTATATCATTAAAAAAATTACATTTCAACTATTATATGATAAAAATTTAAAAAAGTATGTGTTTTTACTCACATACTAAATCATCCATATTATACATTCCGCTTGTTTTTTTTACTATAAATTCTGCTGCTTTTATTGCCCCTTCTGCAAAAACATCCCTTGAATAAGATGTATGTTTTATTTCAAAACTCTCTGACTCCCCAAAAAACATAACTTGATGTTCGCCAACAATATTTCCACCTCTAATAGAAGTCATTCCAATTTCGTCTTTACTCCTTTTTTCGTGCTTATCATGTCTATTATATTCTTTATGTTTATTTTCTCCTATAGCTTCAATAATAGTATCTGCAAGCATTTCAGCAGTTCCACTTGGACTATCTATTTTTCTATTATGATGAGTCTCTATAATTTCAATATCATTATCTTTCAATTTAGGTGCAATTTCTCTTAATAAATGCATAAAAACATTTATTTCAAAAGACATATTTGCAGACTTAAATATTGGAATAAATTTTGAATACTCCAAAATTTTATCATCTTGCTCTTTAGAAAATCCCGTTGTTGCAATAACTAGCGGTATATTTTTGTCTTTGGCATATTCTAAAATATTAAAAGTAGCTGCCGGTATAGAAAAATCTATTATTACATCTGGCTTTTGGGGAATTTTGCCTAAATCCTTATAAACTGGAAAAGAAGTATTTTCTAAATCTGCTATATCTATTCCACCCATTAAAACCATGTCAGAATTTTTATTAACTAAATCACATACAATTTGTCCCATTCTTCCATTACAGCCATTTACCATCACATTTATCATTTTATTACTTTCTCCTTTTCACATTCTTCGACTTTTATAAAAGATTCTTCAACAGCAAAGCATTTATCCACAAATGAAACAATAAAAGATTCTTTATACTTCGGAATTTTAAAAGTTACAGGCCACATGTGTTTTAAAATAATATCTTTTTCTTTATCATTTAATTCTAAAAAAGAAGATGCTATTTCCAAAGCCCTATGTGGATGAGTAAAAGCATGAAGCCCCTTCCTTCCATTTTCTCTTTTTCTCCAATCATATAAAAACAAATCATGCACCATCGCTGCTCTTGCTGTTGAAATATAATCTAAATCATGTTTTTTGCAAATAATATAGGCATTATATGAAACAAATAAACAATGGTCAAGGCAATTTATTTTATGATGTTGCCTATATTTTTTCATTTCTTGCACCTTTTCATTTGCTAAAATATCTTCAATAATATTTACAAAATCAACATCTTGTAAAATTATTTTTTTATCCCTAATCAAAATTATTTCACCCCGTATATGTTATTACACTTCTAATTATAGCACTTTTGTCTAACATATACAATAATTTTAGTCTAATTCTTTTATTGCTTTTTTCAAAACTTCTTTATTAGCATCTGACAATTCAACAAGTGGTAATCTTGGAGCTCCAAAATTATAACCAACAATATTTAAAGCCTCTTTTACAGGGATAGGATTTACCTCAATAAATAAAGCATTTATCAAATTAATAGCATTTAACTGCATATCACATGCTGTTTTATTATCATTGTTAAAAAAGCTCATACACATATCATGTGTGTATTTTGGTTTAATGTTTGAAAGTACTGAAATAACTCCAATTCCACCTAAAGACAATATTGGTACAATTTGGTCATCATTTCCAGAATAAATACGCAAATTATCTTTGCATAAACTTGCCGTCTTTGCAATTTGTGATAAATCTCCACTAGCTTCTTTTATGGCAACAATATTTTCAATTTTAGATAATTCATAAGCCGTTTCAGGTTTTATATTTACACCCGTTCTTCCTGGTACATTATATAATATAATTGGTAATTCTGTATTTTTAGCAATTTCTGTATAATGTTTAACCAAACCAATTTGAGTAGTTTTATTATAATATGGTGTAACAATAAGCACTCCATCTACTCCTAATTTTTCAACTTTTTTATTCATTTCAATAACTGCACTTGTATTATTTGAACCTGTTCCAGCAATAATTGGAATTCTGCCATTCGATACTTTTACAGCACATTCTATAGTTTTAAGTTTTTCTTCTTCTGTCATCGTACTTGCTTCTCCTGTTGTACCACAAACTATAATTGCATCAACTTCATTTTTTATTTGATCTTCAACAAGTTTAGCAAATTCTTCTAAATTAACACCTTTTTCGTCAAATGGTGTAGAAATAGCCGTTCCACAGCCTTTAAATAAAATTTTTTTCATAGCGTAACCACGCTCCTTTTTTTATTGTTTAATACTATTTATATTTATAAAACGCATTAAAAATGAATTTTATTCAAAATTCATTTAAACAATATCACAATTTTAATAAATTTGCAATAGAAAAAACATCATTTCACTTTTAAAACTCTTAAGGCATTCAATATTGCAATTATAGAAACACCCACATCTGCAAAAACAGCTTCCCACATTGTTGCAACTCCAACTGCTACTAAAATCAATACCGCAACTTTCACAGCAATTGCAAATACAATATTTTCTTTAACAATCTTCATTGTTTTCCTTGCTAAATTTATTGCCGAAACAATTTTAGATGGTTCATCTGTCATTAAAACAATATCTGCTGCTTCAACTGCAGCATCAGAACCTAATGCACCCATTGCAATACCAATATCTGACATAGCAATAACAGGACTGTCATTTATTCCATCTCCAACAAACAAAACCTTTCCATTTTTAGATTTTTCATTTAATAAATCTTCAATCTTTTTGGCTTTTCCATCTGGTAATAATTCAGTATATACTTTATCAATTCCAAGCTCTTTTGCAACATATTCTCCAACTTCTTTTTTATCTCCTGTTAGCATAACAGTTTGTTTCACACCAACTTCTTTTAAACCTTTAATTGTTTCTAAAGCATCTTTTTTTATTTTGTCTGCAATTACTATCATTCCTGCAAATTTATTGTTAATTGCAACATATAAAATTGTTCCAATATCTTTAGATGGTATATATTCTATACCATTTTCGTCCATTAATTTTCCATTTCCAACTAAAACTTCCTTGTCTTCAACTTTTGCAAAAATACCTCTTCCGGAAAATTCTTTAATATCTTTTACTTTATCCTTTTCAATCTCTTTTCCAAAAGCCCTTTTTACAGATATTGCAATTGGGTGGTTTGAAAAACATTCAGCATATGCTGTTATTCTTAATAATTCTTGTTTGTCAATATCTTTATTTTCTATTTTTTGAACTTCAAAAACACCTTCTGTTAAAGTTCCTGTTTTATCAAACACTGCCGTTTCTGCATTTGCTAGAGCCTCTAAATAATTGCTTCCTTTAACTAAAACACCTATTTTAGATGCTCCTCCAATTCCACCAAAAAAGCTTAAAGGTATTGATATAACAAGAGCACATGGGCAAGAAACAACTAAAAATGATAATGCTCTATAAAGCCATTCTGAAAAAACAGCATTTTTTATACAAATTGTAGGTATTATTGCAATCAATACTGCAATTATAACAACAATTGGTGTATAATATCTTGCAAATTTAGTTATAAAATTTTCTGATTTAGATTTTTTATTACTTGCATTCTCAACTAATTCTAATATTTTACTAACTGTTGATTCTCCAAATTCTTTTGTAACTTTAACCTCAAGCAATCCTTCTTTATTTATTGAACCACTAAGAATATCATCTCCAGATTTTACTTTTCTTGGAACTGCTTCTCCTGTAATTGCTTTAGTATCTAGCAAAGATTCTCCGTTTAATTACTTTACCATCTAATGGTATTTTCTCTCCTGGCTTTATTATTATAATATCCCCAATTTTAACTTCATCTGGATCAACTTTTTCTATTTTTCCATTTTTTTCAATATTAGCATAATCTGGTCTAATATCCACTAAATTTGATATTGATTTTCTTGATTTATCAACTGCATAACTTTGGAATAATTCCCCAACTTGATAAAACAACATTACAGCTACTGCCTCTGGAAATTCTTGAACTGCAAAAGCTCCTATTGTTGCAACAGCCATTAAAAAATTTTCATCAAACACTTTTCCTCTAAAAATATTTTTTACTGCTTTTTTTAAAATATCATATCCAACAATAATATAACTTATTATAAAAAGCCCCTTATTAAAAATCTCATTATTAAATGGTAAAAAAATTGCTAATATATATATTATAAATGAAATTATAATTTTTAGCCCTCTTTTTTTCATTTGCATACACCTCCTACAAGTCTTTAATTGTTACATCTGGCTCTTCTTTTTTTATTACTTTTTTCATTTTTTCAATTATTTCATCTTTCATATTTTCATTATATTCTAAAACTAACCTTTCTGTCATAAAACTAATAGATACTTCTGTTATGCCTTCTATTTTTTTAATTGCACTTTCTAACTCGGCAGCACAGTTTGCACAGTCTAACCCCTCTATTTTAAATTTACTTTTCATTTTAAATTCCTTCCTTTCTATGTTCTATATGCTCCATGCCAACTTCAAAAACTTCTTTAACATGTTCATCATCTAGCATATAAAAAACTTCTTTCCCTACTTTTTTAAATTTTACAATGCCAGCACTTTTTAGCGTTGCTAACTGATGTGATATAGAAGATTTGCTCATATTCAAGATATTTGCAATATCACATACACATAATTCATTTTGATCTAATGCATATAAAATTTTTGTTCTTGTATTATCTCCTATTATTTTAAAAAACTCTGATAAATTTTTTAGTAATTTTTCATCTGGCATGTTTTTTAATGTATTATCTACTAAATCCTTATGAATTACATTGCAGTCACAAATAAACTCATTTTTAGGCATTTCGCACCTCCTTAAAAATATTAATTGAGTATACATTCAACTCTAATATTATTATAGTTGAATACATACTCAATTGTCAATAGTTTTTTTAATTTTTTAATTTATTTTATATATGAACAAAAATTTGTATTCTTTGACTTTTTTGTTTTATAGTGGTATAATTAAAGTAATCTTATGTTTTGGAGGTTCAATCAATGCGATTTATAAAATTTACAATTATGATTTTGGGAATCTTGTCGATTCTCTTAGGCCTTATTGGCCTAATGGCTTTTTTTAAAGACGGCAGAGACAACACCTTGATTATCTCTTTGGGATTTTTACTCGGTGGAGTTCTTATCCCAGACTCCATCCTCGCCTTCTTCGAAGACGAGGATAAAGAAGAGGACGAATAATCCTCTTCCTGACCTCCCTCCCCCACTATCTTTTCAGTGGGGGTTATTTTTAATAATTTTCTGCTTTTATTTCAAAAAATGATTTTGGATGGTTGCAAACTGGGCATACTTCTGGAGCAGATGTTCCTACAACAATATGTCCACAATTTCTACATTTCCAAATTTTAACTTCTCCAGCTTCAAAAACTTTTGAATTTTCTACATTTTCTAATAGTTTTTTATATCTTTCTTCATGTTCTTTTTCAATTTTTCCGAACTTCTTCAAATAAATATGCTATTCTATCAAACCCTTCTTCTTTTGCAATCCTTGCAAAATTAGCATACATATCTGTCCATTCAAAATTTTCTCCATCGGCTGCTGCTTTTAAATTTTCTGCAGTTGAACCAATTCCACCTAATTCTTTAAACCAAATTTTAGCATGTTCTTTTTCATTATTAGCTGTTTCTTCAAAAATTGCTGCAATTTGCTCATACCCATCTTTTCTTGCTTTACTTGCAAAATATGTATATTTATTTCTTGCTTGTGACTCCCCTACAAATGCTGCCATTAAATTTTTTTCTGTTTTTGATCCTTTTAATTCCATTTTATTACCTCCTAAAATTTTTAGGTAGTGTAAACTAATTTGTATCTTTAATTTAGCTACACCCCAATTTTTATTTATTATATCACAGATTTTTTATTTTACAATAACCTTGACATATTTTTTCTATTTTAGTAAAATAAAACTATTCTAAAGTAAAGGATTGATACCAAAATGGAGCATTGGAGTATTGATGATTATAAAAATTATACAAATGGAAAAAAGCCAAAAAAGGCAAAATATAGGTCTTACAAAACCTCTGTAGATGGTCACACATTTGACAGTTTAAAAGAAGCAAATTACTATCAAGAACTAAAATTACGTTTAAAAAGCAGTGATATAAGAGGCTTTTGCTTGCAACCCACATTTATTTTAGCTCCTGGCTTAAAATATAAGGCAGATTTTATAGTATTTAATAATGATGGTACATATAGTGTTATTGATGTAAAAGGATTTAAAACAAAAGAATATATTGCTAAAAAAAAGGTGTTTGAAGATAAATATAACCTAAAAATAATCGAAAAATAAAGGGACTTTTCTACAGCCCCTTTATTTTTTCTTAATAAATTTACAAACAATAACACTCATATCATCTTTTACTTTTCCAAAATTATTATCTATTGACTCATTTAAAATAATATCTGCAACTTTTTGTGGATTTAAAATATTTATATCTTCAATTAAATATTTAATCCATAATTCTTTATTTTTATATTCAATATTTGAATCTAAAATTCCATCACTAACCATTACAATTAAATCATTTTCTTCAATATCTTTATCAAACACATCTGCAGAGACCTCTTTAACCACTCCCGTAGGTAATGTACGTGATTTAATTACTTGTGTTCTTTTAGAATTTTTAATGTATGTTGGGCATGCTCCGTTTTTTATAAACTCAATTGTTCCCTTGTATAAATCTATAATTGCAATATCCAGTGTTGCAAAAACCTCGTCAGATACATTCAACAAACTAGAATTAATTAAACTAATTGATGTATTTCTTTCAAAGCCAGAATTTAACAGCCTTTTTAACATAGATGTAACAATTTGGCTACTTTTTCTCGCCTCTGGCC
>USQS01000008.1 GCA_900556865.1 uncultured Clostridium sp.
TATGAATTTTTTACTTGCACTTGTTTTTGGAATAATATATATGGCTATATTTAAAATATGTGGTATTGCTGTGCTTTCAAATACGGTTGGTTCAATAATAATGCAAATGATATTGTATGTTATAACAATAAATATAGGTCTTGGGGTTTTTAACTTAATTCCACTTCCACCATTAGATGGGTCTAAAGTTATAAAACCAATTTTACCAGCAAAAGCAAAGGCATTTTTTGAAAATAATGAATATTATTTTTACATATTGTTTGTAATATTATGGATAACAGGAATTGCAGGAACAATAATATCTCCAATAATTAATATTGTTTTCAAAGGATTAGTCAACTTACTTTCATTAATATTTAGAGTGTAAAAATACGAGAGGGGAAGAAGATAAAATGAGAAGAAAAACGAGAAAACAGATAAATAGAGTACTATTAATTTTAGCATTAATATTTGTAATAATATTGCTTGCAGTTGTAATTGTAGTTTTGGTAAAATTAAGCAAAACACCTCCGGTTTCATATGATGATGTTTTAGTGGGCAAAAATTATTTTAAAGAAATAACAATAGATTTATCTAAAAATGAAGTAAAAAGAGATGGTAAAAAAACCAAACTTCAAAAAGAATTTGATATTTCGGAAGAAGAGGAAAATTCACTTTTTACTTCAGAAGAACAATTAATGAGTTTTTTATCTAAATCTTCTTTTTCTGTTTCTAAAGAGAATGGCATAATTAAAATAAAAAACCCATATCAAACTAAATGCTTTATAGTTGAAGCAGATGAGATAAAAGAAAAAGTTGATGGGGAAGAAATTAATGAAGTACAAGATGGTTTGTTTATATTAAGTTTTTATTCTGAAAAGCTTACAAAAGCAATGTTTAATTATTACCAAGATAAAGAATATATAAAAAATATATTTAGTGATGAAGTTTTTATAAATAAAGTAATTAATGATGTTTCACAAACAATGTATGGACAAGTTCAAATAGATTTAGCAGGATATAAAAGTTTGGGTGTAACATCAATGGGATTAGATAATTTTCAAAAAATAATAAAAGAAAATGGAAACCCAAAAGATGTTGTAATTGCAACAATTGGATATGGTGTGAATGTACAAAATGAGATTTTTAAAGATAGATTGACAGAAAATTATTATAATTTTATGTCTAATAACAATAAAATACAAGAAACTGTAGAACAAGGAAGTAGAATAGCTGAAGTATTAGTTGATTCAACAACTTCAAATGTTAAATTAATGCCACTTGTAGTAGTGGATAAAGATGGATATTATTCAACTTCAAATATAATTAGGGCAATAGCATATTCGGTGAAAAATGCAGATGTTGCGTGTTATGAATTGGTTAATGAAGAAAATAAAGCTATAAATTTATCTTTAGAAAAAGCATTTAAAGAAAATTTGCCAATTTGTGTTGTTTCTTCAAATGAAGATGTTTACCCAGCAAACAATGGGATGACAATAGCAGTTTCATCTTTAGATAGAGAACTAAAAATAACAGATTATTCATCAAAGGGAGATTTTATTGATTTTGCAGCCTCTAGTACAGATGTTGCAGAAATTTTTAATCAAAATGCTACAGTTTCAAGGTGGTCTGGACCACGGATATTCTAATGCACAAATTGTTGCTGCAATTGCAATGATAAAAACCTATAATAAAGAAGGAACAATTTTAGATATTTATAATTTTTTAAGGAATTTCTGTTTAGATTTAGGAGATAGCGGTAAAGATAATTTGTATGGATATGGTATGCCACAATTTTCTAAATTAACAATTTCAGATATAGATAAAGATTCTCCAGAGTTTACTGCTATTGAGTTTGAAAATGAAACGTGGGAAGCTTTAAAACAGGTAAAAATAAAGGCAAAAGATAATATAAGAATTCATTCATGGGCTGTTACCACTTCAGAAGAAAATCCAAAAACCGAAGAGTGGAAAGTGCTAGAAAGTTTAACGTCGGAGCTAGATGTTGTTTCAGAAATAACACAAAATGGAAAATATTATATATGGGTTAGAGATTCGGCAGGAAATACTAAAAAACAAGATATACAAGTAGACAAAGTAGATAATACACCTCCAAAAATTGCATACACAATAGATAAAACTACTTTGAGCTCAGGATATGTAACAATAAATGTTACAGCAGAAGATAATGAATCAGGCTTATATGATAGTCCATTTAGTTGGGATAAAATAACATGGACCAAGGAAGATAGTACAAAAAGAGTAACACAAAATGGTAGATATAAAGTTTATGCAGAAGATAATTTAGGAAATATTAGTGAACAAGAAATTGTTGTTGATTGTTTCCCTCAAGAAGGTAGATATAATTTAGGAGATGGAAACATAATTAGAAATATGTATGTATCTGCAGAATGGAATGAAAATACTAATAATAATGTACAAATTGTGTTTAACCAAGGACTAAATATTGTTGGATGGCAAATAACAAATTCTGTATATGCTCCAAATGATTTTGTAGAAATAAATAGACAAAATAGTAGACAAGAAAATAATAATAGAACGAATAATACTAGCGCACCAAGAGATGTACTAATAAGCAATATGACTATAAATAATAATGTGGTTTCAAATGATAATCAAGTTCAAGAAGAAGATACAGAGCCTATAACAATAACTATATCTTGTGATTTAAATGTAACATATTATTTATGGGTAAAAGATAGAAATGGTAATGTTAATTATCAAAGTTTTAGTATAGCTAAAGCAGAAGTATAGAAATAAAAGCTTAAAGAACAAAATGGGTATGATTAAAATTTGTAATATTGTGACCCATCTTTGTTCTATAGAATGTATTTATATAAAGGATGTTTAGAGAATTTTATATAATATAAAAAGTAAAGGAGTGTTTAAAATGTCATTTATTGAAGATATTAAAAATAGAGCAAAAGAGGATTTAAAAACTATTATTCTTCCAGAAGCAGAGGATATACGTGTTATTAAAGCAGCAAAAAAAGTGGTAACACAGGGGTTTGCAAATATAGTTTTGCTTGGAGATGAAGAAAAGGTTTTTGAAATTTGTCAAAAAAACAATATGGATATTGAGGGAGTTACAATTATAAACCCTCTTAAGTCTCACAAAAAGCAAGAGTATATTCAAAAGTTATATGAATTAAGAAAGACTAAAGGAATGACTATTGAACAAGCAGAAGAGCTTTTAAAAGAACCAATTTATTTTGGTATGATGATGTTAGATGATGAAA
Source organism: uncultured Clostridium sp. (assembly GCA_900556865.1). GTDB lineage: Bacteria > Bacillota > Clostridia > TANB77 > CAG-508 > CAG-269. The sequence continues at coordinate 3,240 of USQS01000008.1, forward strand.
CATCTAATGCAGATGGACTTGTATCTGGTGCAGCACATTCTACTGCAAATACATTAAGACCAGCCTTGCAGATTTTAAAAACTGCCCCAGGAACTAAACTTGTTTCCGCATTTTTTGTAATGTGTGTTCCAAATTGTGAGTATGGAGAAAAGGGGACTTTTATATTTGGTGATAGTGGTTTAAATGAAAACCCTACAGCAGAAGAGCTTGCTCAAATAGCGATATCTTCTAGTAATAGTTTTAAAAATCTGGTTGGAAAAGAGCCAAAAGTTGCTATGCTTTCATATTCTACTTATGGAAGTGCTAAATCTGAATTAACTCAAAAGGTTGTAGAAGCAACTGAAATTTTAAATAAAATAGCACCAGAGATTAAAGCAGATGGAGAGCTTCAACTTGATGCTGCTATTGTTCCAGAGGTTTCTAAATTAAAAGCACCAGGAAGTAGAATTGAAGGTAATGCAAATGTTTTAATTTTTCCAGATTTAAATGCAGGAAATATAGGATATAAATTAGTTCAAAGATTAGCAAAAGCAGAAGCGTATGGGCCATTATGCCAAGGTATTAAAAAGCCAGTAAATGACTTGTCTCGTGGGTGTTCAGTAGATGATATTGTGGGAGTGGTTGCAATTACTGCTGTGCAAGCCAAGTAAAAAAAAATGAAAATCACTTGTAATTTTAGAGTTTAAAGTATATAATATAAAAAATAAAAAGAGAAAGGAAGATTTTTAATGAAAATTTTAGTACTAAATTGTGGAAGCTCATCACTTAAATACCAATTAATTAATATGGAAACAGAAGAAGTATTAGCTTCTGGAAAATATGAGAGGATAGGAGAGCAAGAAGCTTTTATCACACATAAAGCGTGTGGAAAAAAAGTAACAATAAACCATGTGGCATTAGACCATACAGAAGCAATAGATTTTACATTAAAACAATTAACAAATCCTGAATATAAAGTAATAGACAGTTTAGATGAAGTAAATGCTATAGGGCACAGACTAGTTCATGGAGGAGAAAAAATAAGTCAATCTGTAATTATTGATAAAAATGTTGTAGATGTTTTAAAAGAATGCACAGATTTAGCTCCATTACATAACCCTGCAGGAATAATGGGAATTGAGGCATGTCAAAAAGTAATGCCAGGAAAACCAATGGTAGGAGTGTTTGATACAGCATTTCATCAAACAATGCCAAAAGAACACTATATTTACCCAATAGCATATGAGTTTTATGAAAAATATGGAATAAGAAAATATGGGTTCCATGGAACTTCACATATGTATGTTTCAAATAGATTAGCTGAAATAAAAAATAAAGATATTAAAGATTTAAAAATAGTTACTTGCCATTTAGGTCAAGGTTCAAGCATTTGTGCAGTAGATGGAGGAAAATCTGTAGATACATCTATGGGGCTTACTCCTTTAGGTGGAATACCAATGGTTACAAGAAGCGGGGATTTAGATCCTTCAGTTGTCACATTTTTAATGAAAAAAGAAAATTTAACAGCAGATGGTGTTGAAAATGTACTTAATAAAAAATGTGGAGTACAAGGAATTTCTGGTTTAGCTCCAGACTTTAGAGAAATAGAAGCAGCGTCTTATGGAGATAATGAAAGAGCTAAAATTGCAATTAAGCAATTTACATATAGTATTGCAAGCTATATAGCCAAATATGCAGTTGCAATGAGAGGAATAGATGCAATAGTATTTACAGGTGGAGTTGGAGAAAACCAAATAAATATTAGAAAATGGGTATGTGAACAACTAGAATTTATGGGAGTTAAAATAGATACTGAAGCAAATAACATGAGAGGAGAAGAAAAGAAAGTATCTAAAGAAGATTCAAAAGTTGAAATATATGTAATACCAACAAATGAAGAACTTATGATTGCCAAAGAAACTCAAAAGCTAATTTCATAAGTAATTAAAGGAGTACAATAATATGAAGAAAATAAAGATATTTGCAATTTTAGCAGTGATTAATATTTTAATAAATATGATATATAGTACATTTAAATTTAATGTAAATGCAGAAAATGAAATACCAGATGTAGATACAAATACAAGTAATAGTGTTGAAGCAGAACAAAATAAAACAAATAGTGTTTCAGAAGAAGAAACAAAAACCAATTCAGCCCCAAATAATGTAACAAGCAATGAAACTAAAAAAAATCAAGTTAAGGCAACTAAATCAGAAATAGCAAATTTGAAAAGTTTAGGTATTACACCAAACGATTTTAAAGGTTTTAAGCCAACTACATTTTCTTATAATATTAATGTTCCGAATGATGTTGAAACTGTAAATGTTTATGCAACACCTCAAGATAGAAGAGCAAGAGTAACAGGTTTAGGAAATCAAAAATTAAATCTTGGAAAAAATACTATAAAAATAACGGTTACTGCAGAAAGTGGAACAAAAAAAGAGTATACATTAAATATAACAAGACAGGAAGAAAAAGAAGAGGAAAAAGTAACTAAAAATACTTCGTCAGAAATGCCAAATTCAAAAGATTTAATTGAGTTAGGACTAAAAGGATATGAAATTACGCCAAAGTTTTCGCCAGATGTATATTCATATAAAGCTTTTATAAATGCAGATATTTCAGAGGTGGAAGTTGTTACTAAAGAGGCTTCTGATAAAGTTGAGGTTGAAGTTGTAGGAAATAAAGATTTAATTAATGGAGAAAATTTAATTACTATTTTTGTATATAATAAAGATACAAAGCAAAATTCTACTTACCAGATTGATTTAAGTAAAACTAATATAAATTTTGAAGAAAATAATGCGACTTTGACAAATGCAACTAAAAAGGCTAATTTTATAATAAATATAATTTTGGGTGTAATAATATTTATTTTAATTATGTTTGTAATATTTATTATATTTAAGGTTAAAGCCAAAAGAGAAGAATATGAGGATGACGACGATGAAGAAGATATTTATAATAATAAATTAGATTTAGATGATGAAGATGAATTTTTTGATAGAATTAATAAAAATACAAGTTTAAAAAATGACAAAAAAGATACTCAAAAGCAAGCTGATGAGATAGAAATTATAAATTATGATGATTATTTAAAAAAGAAGAAAAATAAAGGAAAGCATTTTTAGATTTTTCCAAAGGCTGTTTTAGAGGTCTTTGGAATTTTTTTTTGAAATTTTAATTGACAAAAGAACGAATGTTTGATATTATATAACAAATAAGAAATGAGGTTGATATAATATGAATAGTAAATTAATAGGAAATGAAAAGGATATTATATTTTATACTGATGAAGATGGAAAAACTAATATAGAAGTTGTTTTACAAAATGAGGATATATGGCTTAATGCACAAGCAATTGCTGAATTGTTTAATGTTAATGACAAAGCAATTTATAAACATATAGCTAATATATATGAACAAGAGGAATTAGAGGAAATTTCAACAGTCTCCATTTTGGAGACTATTGGAAAGAACGGACATAGATATAAAACAAAGTATTATAATTTAGATATGATTATATCTATTGGATATAGAGTAAATTCAAAGAAAGCCGTAAAATTTAGGCAATGGGCAAGTAAAATTATTAAAGAATATATAATAAAGGGTTTTGCTTTAGATGATGATAGATTTTTAAAAGGTGGAAAAGTAAATAGACAATATTTTGATGAGTTATTAGAAAGAATAAAAGTAATTCGCACAAGTGAAAGAATGGCTTATCAAAAAATAACAGATATATTTATAGCAACATCTATTGATTATGACAAAAAATCAGAAGAAGCTTATACATTTTTTAAAATAATTCAAAATAAATTACATTATGCTATAACAAGTCATACTGCAGCTGAATTAATATATGAAAGAGCGAATGCAGAAAAAGAGAATATGGGATTAACGACTTGGAAACAAGCTCCGAATGGAATGATATATAAATATGATGTTGGAATAGCAAAAAATTATTTAGATGAGACAGAGTTGAGAAAATTGAATAATCTAACTAATTTATTTTTAGATTATGCAGAAGAAATGGCTGAAGATAATCAAGTAATGACAATGAAAGATTGGATAAACGAAACTGATAGTCTATTGAAATTTAGAAAGAAAGAAATATTACAAAATTCAGGAAAGATTTCTCATAAACAAGCTATTGAAAAAGCAGAAAATGAATATGAAAAATATAAAATAATTCAAGATAAGAAATTTATTTCTGATTTTGATATGTTACTTTTAGAAGCGGAAAATGTTAATAAAATAGATAAAAAGTAATAATCAAATAGTTTAAATAAAAAAACAGAATTTAGCGAAAACTAAATACTGTTTTTTTAATCCTATAAAGAAAGTTATCAAAATATACTTGTCATAAAAAAATATAAGCAACATAAATTTATAGTATAAAAAAATATAAGGTATTGACAAAACAAAAAGTTGTATATAAAATGGTTATAACTTAAAAAAGATAAGGAGGTATGAAAGATGAACTTTAGGAATTTGGCAGATTTAGATTTAGTTGTTTTTGATTTAGATGGAACACTAATTGACTCAAATGGAGTGAATAATGAGCTAGATATTGAACTTGTACATTTGCTCGGAGAAAAAAAGATGAGTCCAGAAGAAATTTTGAAAGAGAGAAATGATACTTTCAAAAACAGTAAAGGAGGAGATATATATTTAAATTATTGTGAATATTTAAAAACAAAGTATAAATCTAATTTAACAGAAAAAGAAATTTTGCAAACTAGAAGAAATTTATCAAAAGAGGTTTCAAAAGAAATTAAATTTAAACCAGATGCAGATAAAATGATAAAATATCTAAAAAGCAAAAATATAAAACTTGCTTTAGCAACTGTTTCTAGAAAAGAAACAATAGATATATACATAAATGAAAATGAATATTTAAAAAGTAAATGTAATTTAGCTGAGTATTTTGACTTTATAATTACAAAAGATGATGTTACATTAAAAAAGCCTAACCCTGAAGTTTATAATAAAATACTAGAAAAATTTAAGATAAAGGATTTATCAAAATGTTTAGTAATTGAAGATTCTTTAACAGGAGTTTTAGCAGCAAGAAACGCCAACCTTAATGTTATAACTATTTATGATAAACACAATGATAAAGATAGAGAAGAAATAAATAAACTTTCAAGTTATAGTGTTAAAGATTTTAAAGAATTAATTAATTTGTTTGAAGTAAATAGCAATAAAGTATGTGAAATGGTTTCTCCATGTGTTTTTAGGAAAAGACAAAGTGAAAAATATTTAGCATTTATTGAAATAACAAATTCATGTAATATGAAATGCAAGCATTGTATGAATTGGTCTGCTCAAAACTCGATTAAAGGTTTTGAAAAAGAAGATATATTAAAATTAATAGATGATTTATATAAAAATAATACAGAAGAAATTTATATATCTGGAGGAGAACCTTTACTATATCCTTATATTGATGATGTAATTTTATATACTAGTTCTTTAGGAATTAAAGTAACACTTGCAACAAATGCTTTAGAAGTTCCTAAACATTTAGATGCAATAAAAAAAGGAGTTCAATTAGTTTCAATTAGTCTTGATGGTATAGGTAAAACACATGATGAATTTAGAGGAGTTCCTGGAGCTTTTGATAATTGTGTAAAAGTGTTTAAATTACTTAAGGAAAATGGAGTAAAAACAAGAATAAGTGCTATGGTGTGGAAGGAAAATGTTGATGAACTAGACGAGATGATATCTCTTGCTAAATCTTGTGGAGTTTCAAAAGTTAATTTAGCATTTTTAATACCAGAAGGAAGAGCAAAAACAGATGATACAATAAAATTACCAATTGAGAGATATAAAGAAATTGTAAATAATATAGCAGATTTAAGAAAAAAGTATAAAACAGATGACTTTGATATTGAAATAAGAAGAAATGTAGCCTTAGATAGAAATAGTATGGATTGTCCAGGAGGAAAAAATTTAATACATGTAAATGTAAGTGGAAAAGTTTCGCCATGTTCTTGGATTGCAAAATTAGATAAAGAAAATGAGTTTTCTGCATATTGGCCAGAAAAAAGTATTTCTGAATGCATAGAAAAATTCCAAGATTTTGAAAATGCTAAAAAATTAAGAAAAGAAAAATATGGATATTCAGGCTGTATGGCTTTTGCAAAAATATATAATGGTAAATTTTCAGATGAAGATCCATTAAATAATTTTCTAAAGTAGGTGAATATGAATAAATATGCAATAATAACAGGGGTTTCGTCAGGAATCGGGAAATGCATAGCTGAAAATTTTATAAAAGAAGGAATTTGTGTTTTTGGAATAGATAAAAACAAGCCAAATAATAATGAGATAGAATATTTTAAATGTGATATTAGAAATGAAGAAGAAATTATTAATATAATTAATGAAATCAAGAAAAAAACAGATTTTATAGATTATTTAATAAATTCTGCAGGAATATTTTGTTATAAGGAAAGAAACCTGATTCAAAATCTTTCAAAAGAGGAATGGCAAAATGTAATTGATGTAAACTTAACAGGAACATTTTTAATAACAAAATATTCTATTCCATTATTAAAAAAATCAAAAAGTGGTAGTATTATAAATTTAAGTTCAGAGCAAGTGGTTTTGCCTCAAATAAAAAGTGCACCATATGCTATAACTAAAGCGGGGATAGAGATGTTTTCAAAAATACTTGCTTTTGAACTTATGGAAGCTAAAGTTAGAGTTAATACAATTTCTTTAGCTTCTGTTAAAACAAATTTTTTGAAAGATTATAAAAAAGATGAGCAAGTTTTAGAAAAGATGATGGAGCAAACAGACAAAAATATGCCTTTTGGCATTATTAAGCCATATGATGTGTATAAATTAATTAAATATTTAGTTGAAGAAAATAATAAAATTACAGGTCAGACAATTCTTATAGACAGCGGTGTTGTGCTAAATGTGAATAAAAAAAAGCAAGGGAGTTAAAGAATATGAAAAAGTTAGAGTTTGACATAAATGAAAATAATAAATTATATTTTTTTCCTGAATATAATAGATTTGCTTTAAATAAGTATGATATTGATATAGAGCCTAATTATTGTGATAATTCATTAGTAAAATTAAGGTTAGAAATATCGTATTCATGTAATGGTAGGTGTAAATATTGCTTGGTGTTTGGAAATAGTGTAGAGAAAATCGAAGTATTAGATGTTAAAGAATTTTGGAAAGAACTTTCAAGTAAGGAGTGGTTTAAAAATATAAAAAGTATTTTTATTATTGGAGGAGAGCCTTTACTTTATTTTGAAGAAATAAGCTTTATTATAGATAATTTTAAAGGCAGAATTAGTTTTTCTACAAATGGAACTTTATTAACAGAAGAAATGGCAAAGAAATTCTCTAAATCAAATGTAGCTGTATATATTTCTTTAGATGGACCTACATTTGAAGATAATATTAATAGAATATATGTAGATAAAAAATACATGTACCCAGATATTATTAGGGGAATAAATTTGCTTAAAAAGTATAATATTGAATTTGGTATTTTTATGGTTGCTTGCAAAGAAACAATACATAAAGCAAAAGATATGATTTTAGAATTAGATGAAAAATATTTACCTTCAAGAATAGGATATAGCCTTCCACATTGGACACCAGACTACAAAGACGTGGATTTGGCAGAAGAGTTTAGAGATGTGATGATGGAACTTTATAAAAACAGAAAAAAATTAAATGCAGAAATTCCACAATTGAACTGGAGACTAAATCCATTAATAGAAGGTAAGATTAAAAGATTTTCATGTGGATTACATACAACTCAAACAACAATTTTACCAAATAAGTCTATTGTTAGATGTTCTAAAATTGATAATGAACATGATGAGTTAAAATTAAAGGTTACAAATGAATTACTTGATAAAAATTCTCCAATTGAACTTGCAAAAGACCCTAATTCATGTTGCTCAAAATGTATTGCTGTTGCTTGTTGCGGAGGCGGTTGTCCTTTTGATGGAATGAAAAGGTTTAATTGCATAACAGATAAAAGGGAATGTGTAATTACTCCACCACTAATTAAACTTGCTGTAGAAGATATTACAAGTGAATTTAAAAAACGTGAGATTAAAATTGAAGATGGATTGATAAATCCTAAACTTATAAATGAATTGTTATGGAGTTAGTATGGATGAAATTAAAAAAATTATGTTAGGGCATGTTGCATATAATATAGAGTTAGTTATCATAACTCCACTAAAATCAACTTTTAAAAGTTTAATAGAAACACAAGAAATTGAAGAAATATATGAAAAAGCATTTTTTGTAAATTGTATATTTAAAATAAATGAAAAAAAAGGCTTAATAGTTTTAGCACCACAAGGAATTGCTTCAAAAGATATAATAGAATTATTTGAAAATACCAATATTTTGTTTTTTGGTTTAGCAGGAAGTTTAAATCCTAAATTTAAAATAGGAGATTTTGTGGAAGTTGAAACTGCTGCAAATGAAGAAAATAAGAATTTAGAATTAGTCACAACAGACACTTTAAGAAAAGTAAGATGTGGATATTCGCCATGTTTACTTGGCACAATGGCAAGAAATTTTTGCAATTTTGCAAAAGAAATGAATTGTGATGTTATAGATATGGAAACAGCCTATTGTGCAAAAACGGCCAATAAAAGAAATAATAAATTTACGTCATTATTATTAATATCAGATATTCCCGGATTAATTAATTTTTGGGAAGTTTCAGAAGAATTTCAAAAAAAACTAAAAAAAGGAAGAATAGATGCAATAAGTAAAATAGTAAACTATATTAATATTTTAGTAAGGAAGGAATGACTAGTTATGAGTGAAGAATTACTTATTAAATATATAGAGACCACAAGTAAATGTAACTATTCTTGTCCAATATGTGTTCCAAGAACAAGAAATTGTCATCTTGACATGGATGAGTTTTATTCAATAGTTGATAATAATTTAGATATATTTTATAAAAAAGCAATTTGGATGGATTTTAATGGTGAACCTTTAGTTGACCCATATTTTTTTGATAGAGTAAATTATATGCACGAAAAAGGAATTAATACCAGAATATCTACAAATGGTGCATTACTTAATGAAGAAAATAGATATAAAATTGCAAAGTCTGGAATAAGCTATGTTGTTGTATCTGTTGGAACTTTAAATCCAGAGGTATATAAAAAAATAAGAGGAGTAGATAATTTAGCTAATGTGCTAAATAATTTAACAAAGTTAAAAAAATGTGTTGATAAAATGAATGCAAAAACCGAGCTTCAAGCTGTTATGATTGATACAGGAGAAGACTTGGATAGAGAAGAATTTATAAAATATTTTCATGATTTAGGGATTAATGTAGCATTTCATAATTTTACTAATAGGGCAAAAAATATTGAAATGGATTTAAATCCTAAAAATAGAAAATTAAATACATATAAAAGAGGAGAGTGTAAAGGTTTAAGAAGCAATATAATAATTCTTAGTAATTGTGAAGTTGTTACTTGTTGCCCAGACCTTCTTGCACAAAATTCATTAGGTAATTTACGAAATTATGATTATTCTGTTAAGAAGTTGGTTGAAAATGGAAAATTAGAACAACTTATTTCAGATTTAAGAAATCATAAATATAAAGGGGCATGCAAGAATTGTTCAGACTGGATATATTACCAGGAAGGTGCAACAGAAGAATATGTTACAGTATACCCTGTAAAAAACGAGGTGCTACTATAATTTTAAATACATTCAAAGTAAAGGTACGAAAGGAATTGAAATTTATATGAATGATAGAAGATTTATTGTGTTTGGGGATTTAATTGCAGATTGTTATTATTTAGATGATAAATTGCTTGGGATAGATGGTGGAAGTTCAAGATTTAATGTTATTGCAAATTTAGCAGGTATGTCTTGTAAAAATTCTATAATTGGGGGATGTGGAAATGACAAAAAAGGGGAAAACATTGTTAAAAAAATGAAAGAGCTAAATATGGATACATCTCAAATTTTTTTCAGAAATGCTAAAACAAAAGCATATTATTTATCTATAGATAAAGCTAAACTTCCAAAAATAACGTATAATTGTAGCAAAAAATCCCCAAAAGATGGAAAAACAGCTTGGTATGATGATAATTTAGAAGATATTTCGTATTATCATAGCAAGGCCAAAGATAATGATGTTATTGTTTTAGATGATTTAGATGAATTATCTTTAGCTATAATTAATATGTTTAAATGTGATAAAATGTTAGATGTTGGGAAAACTAGCCAGTTAGAAAGGTTACGAGATGACCAAATTTTAGGATTAAAAAATAAAATTAAAATTTTACAATTGAATGAAAGAGTGGTTCCATATTTAATGCAAAGGTTTGAATGTAGAAATTTGTTAGAAATATCTAAATTATTTCAACCTAAACTTTTAATTGTAACACATGGCAAAGATGGTGCAGACTTTGTTTTTGAAGATAAAGTGTATAAAAAGAAGCTTGACAATAGTGCAAATGAAGTAGACGCAACAGGTGCAGGAGATGCTTTTTTATCAGTTTTTATAAAAAAATACTATGATAATTTAGAACAAGTGGATTATGATTTTATTGATGATACTTTTGAAGAAGCGGTAAAATTAACATCTAAAGTTGTAGGGCATGTTGGAGCAAGAGGGCATCTTTATGATAAATTATTGAATAAAAAACTTGAAAGAGAAGAACAAGCTGAAGAATTAGAATTGTAAACCTAAAAAATAACCCCATCGAGGGTTATTTTTTTAGTACAAATCTTTTATATATACATCACGTTCCTCAAAATTATCCACAAAGCCAACTTTAGCAGTAAGTTTGTTTTTAGAAACACTTTGAATCCAAACAGGTCGATCTTGATAAAAAACATCTACTTTATCATCATTAGATAAAATACTATTTACTTTATTTATATCCATTCTAGCTACAGTCCTTTCTTAAAAATATATCTTTATTATAGTATATACAAAAAATGGTATTTTATTATTACGATTCACAATTAACTAAATAATTATTTTTAAAATTGATAGACTGTAGATGTAACATTTTATTAAAAGAAGAATAGCATAAATTCATATTTTCGTTGAAAAAAATGTTTTTTTTTGTTATAATTTAATTGTATATAAATTACAAAACATAGGAGGCTTTATGTTAAATAAATTGAAAAATAAACATAATTTAATTATAATTGTAGTAATATTTGCATTATTAATTATAGACCAAATTACAAAAATAATATTTTTTAAGCAAGGACTAAATATTGCAAATGAAGTAGTTGAAGATCAAAATAATAATTATTATATAGTTTTGTCAATTATAATTATTTTGGTTATTTTAAGATATATATCAAGTAACAATAATTACATAAAATTAGACACAAAGCTAATTTTAAGTTTTGCAATAGCAGGAGGAATGGGAAATTTAATAGACAGAATTTGGAATAAAGAAGTTATTAATTTTATAAAAATATGGCATTTTATGCATTTAAATTTAGCATATATATATATAATAATTGCATGGGTTGGAATGGCAGTTATTTTAACAAAAAATTCTATGATATTTATTAAAGATAGAAAAGCAAAAAAGGAGAAATTAAATGAATTCGGAAGAAATAATAGCAAAAAATGAAGCAGTAGGAAAAAGGCTAGATATGTATATACCAACTATAAAAGAAGAACTTTCAAGAAATACAGTTCAAAGGCTAATAGAGGAAGGTAATATAACAGTAAACAATCAAGAAAAAAAAGGTTCATACAAGATAAAAATAAATGACAAAATAAAAATAAATATTCCTGAAGCAAAAGAGATTAATTTAAAGGCACAAAATATACCATTAGAAGTAATTTATGAAGATGATGATATAATAGTAATAAACAAACCAAAAGGAATGGTAGTGCACCCGGCAAATGGAAATCCGGATGGGACACTTGTAAATGCAGTTATGGCAATTTGTAAAAATTCATTATCTGGAATTGGTGGGCAAATAAGACCAGGAATAGTACATAGGCTTGATAAAGACACATCTGGAGTTATTATAGTTGCAAAAAATGACAAAGCACATATTAATTTAAGTGAGCAATTAAAAAACCACGAAATGAAAAAAACATATTTAGCATTGGTTAGAGGTGTAATAAAAGAAAATGAAGCAACAATTAATATGCCAATAGCAAGAAGCAAAACAGATAGAAAAAAGATGGCGGTAGATAAAAATGGAAAAAATGCTATAACTCATTTTAAAGTATTAGGTAGGTTTAAAGAAAAATATACATTATTACAAATAAATATAGAAACAGGAAGAACGCACCAAATAAGAGTACATTTATCATATATTGGTTTCCCAATAATTGGAGATAATGTGTATTCAAATGGAAAAAATGAATGGAACGTTGAAGGGCAGTGTTTACATGCTTGGAAAATAGAGTTCAAACATCCAATAACAAATGAAAAAATGGAATTAGAGGCAGAAATTCCAGAATATTTTAAAAATATTATAAAAGAATTAGAAGGGGAAGTAAATGGATGAAGTTAGATTGCAAAAATTTTTAGCGTCATGTGGAATAGCGTCAAGAAGAAAATGCGAAGAACTAATTTTAGCTGGTAAAGTAGAAGTTAATGGTAAAGTTGTAAATGAGCTTGGAACAAAAGTTAATATTCAAAAAGATGAAGTAAAATATAATGGCAAAATAATAAAACCAGAAGAAGAAAAAATATATATTTTATTAAATAAACCGATAGGGTATGTTACAACTGTTAAAGAGCAATTCGGAAGAGACAAAGTTACAGATTTGGTAAAGCAAAATAAAAGGATTGTGCCTGTGGGAAGGCTAGATATGTATACATCTGGAGCATTAATACTTACAAATGATGGAGAGCTAGTAAATAAACTTACACATCCCAAAAATGAAATAAATAAAACTTATAATGTTACAGTTGCAGGTATTGTAACTGAGCAAGATATAGAAAATCTAAAGTCTGGAGTAGAAATAGATAATAGCTATATTACAAAACCGGCTAAAGTAAAAATTTTAAAAATAGATAATGAAAAAAATATTTCAAGAGTACAAATTACAATACATGAAGGAAAAAACAGGCAAATAAGAAAAATGTGCCAGGCAATAAACAAAAGAGTTTTGGCTTTACATAGAAGCAAAATAGGAAACATAGAAGTTAGAGATTTAAAATTAGGCACATGGAGATATTTAACCAAAAAAGAAGTGAATGAATTAAAACACAGTTGAGAAAGGAAAGTGAGAGTTATGAAAAAAATTAAATATATAATAATTTTTTTACTAATTATTTTAATATCAGCAGGTGCAGTATATTTTTTTAAATATTATAAAAAAGAAGAGGTTACAAATAAAAATGAAAATGTGGCTAAAATAACAAATACAACTGAAGAAAATAACACTATGATAGTTGGAATTGACCCCAAAAAGAAAAATGAGACACCTAAACAAAACACAGTAACAGTAGATGAAACAAAAGACCCAGCAACATTAACACAAGAAATTTATAATCTTCATCGTGTAATAGGAACTTTGGTTATTCCAAAAACAAAATTAAATATTGAGGTGTATAGCGATTCTTCAGCAGATAAAATGGAAAAAATGCCAGGTTTTTTATATACAACAGGAGGACTTAATAAAAAGGGAATAACATTAATTGTTGGACATAATAGAATGAACCGGAAAAATCTTTTCAAATAATAAAAAATTAGAAGAAGGGGACGAATTCTATTTTACAGATTATGAAGGAAATGAAAAAAAGTATGTAATTTATTCTAAATTTACAACAACAGAATCGGATACATCTTTTTTAGAGCAAGAAGTTGATTCGCCTGTTATTGCTTTGTCGTGTTGTACTAATGTGGGGGATACTAGGTTAATTATTATGGGTAAGTCGGATTAGGAAGGAAATAATTACAATTTTGGCGGCGTCAAATTCTATTTAAAACGCGGTTACATATACCACATATGCGCCCTTGCCTTTTAAATAAAATTTTCCTTGCCAAAATTTAATTCTTTCCTTCCAGAAAATAAAGCGTTAAGAAGAAAACAATTACAATTTTGGCGGCGCGCAGTGGCGAATTCTATTTAAAATTTGGGTTACATATTATAAAAATACGAAACTAAGAAGAAAATAAAAGATAGGAGGAGAAAATAAATGAAAAAGAAAAAAGTTTTATTTATTTCAAGCACAGGAGGTCATCTAACAGAACTTTTGCAGTTAAAACCCCTTTTTAGTAAATATGATTATCACATTATAACAGAAAAAGATAAAACCAACAAAGACTTGAAAAATAAATATAAAGAAAGAATAAGTTATTTACCATATGGAACAAGAAGCCATTTTTTTAAATATATTTTTATATATTTGTTTTTAATATTAAAAACAATATATTTATATTTTAAAATAAGA
>USQS01000009.1 GCA_900556865.1 uncultured Clostridium sp.
AATATGATAATGGGAGTTCAACAAGAATTTACTAGAGAATTACAAATAAATGGTGTTGGTTATAGGGTTCAAAAACAAGGAAATAATTTAAATCTTTCACTTGGATATTCACATCCTGTAATTTATGAAGCACCAGAAGGAATAACTTTTGATGTTCCAAATGCTAATACAATTATTGTAAAAGGAATCAATAAAGAATTAGTTGGTCAAACAGCAGCAGATATAAGAACTAAAAGACCACCAGAAGTATATAGAGGCAAAGGAATTAAATATGCAGAGGAAGTTATTAGACGTAAAGTTGGTAAAACTGGTAAATAATTTACAAAAATGTAAATGTTTTATATTAAAAAAATTATTAGTTAAATTTAATATAGTTTTTATAATATACTAATTACAAAATGTAAATTAGAGCTATAGTAAATAGAGAAAGGAGTAGATTATGGTTTCAAAAACTGATAGAAAAAAAGAAAGAGTAAGAAGACATATAAGAGTTAGAAACAAAATATCTGGAACACCTGAAAGACCAAGATTATGTGTATTTAGAAGTAATTCTAACATTTATGTTCAAGTTATAGATGATGTAAATGGAAACACTCTTGTAGCAGCTTCAACTTTAGATAAAGAAATAAAAGAAAAACATGCAAATAAAGTTGCAGCTAAAGAAGTTGGAACATTAATAGCAAAAAGAGCAACTGAAAAAAATATAAAAGAAGTAGTTTTTGATCGTGGCGGATATATATACCATGGAGTTATCAAAGAAGTTGCTGAAGCAGCAAGAGAAGGCGGTTTAGAATTTTAAAAACATAAACGGAAAATAGAATTTTAAAAATATTTTCTAACATTGGAAAAAAGGAGGTTAACATGGAAGAAAAGCAAGAAGTTGAATTAAAAGAAAAAGTAGTTGCTCTTAACAGAGTTACAAAAGTTGTTAAGGGTGGTAGACATATGAGATTTTCTGCAGTTGTTGTTGTAGGAGATGGAATGGGTCATGTTGGAGTTGGAAATGGTAAAGCGGCTGAAGTACCAGAAGCAATAAAAAAAGCAATCCAAGATGCTAAAAAGAATTTAGTAGAAGTTCCAATAGTGGAAACTACAATACCACATGAATATATAGGAAAATTTGATAGTGCGAAAGTAATGTTAAAACCAGCAGTAGTTGGTACAGGAATTATTGCAGGAGGTAGCGTAAGACCAGTACTAGAACTTGCAGGATATAAAAACATTCGTACAAAAATAATAGGAACAAATAATCCAAGAAACGTAGTATATGCTACATTAGAAGCTCTTAAATCAATGCAAACAGTTGAATCTGTTGCTGCAAAAAGAGGAAAAAGAGTAGAAGACATATTAGGATAAAAATATGTAATAGATATATATTTAAGGAGGTGCAAAATGAAAATCGAAGAATTAAAACCAGCCATGAAAAAAGTTAAAGCAAGAAGAGTTGGAAGAGGAATTGGTTCAGGTCTTGGAAAAACATCAGGAAGAGGCCAAAAAGGTCAAAAAGCAAGAACTGGTGGTGGAGTTAGACGTGGATTTGAAGGTGGTCAAACACCATTATATAGAAGATTACCAAAAAGAGGATTTACAAATATTCATGCTAAAAATTATACAGAAGTAACATTAACAATGCTTAATAAATCAAAAGCAACAGATGTTACAGCTGAAAGTTTATTAGAAGAAGGAATAATTGGAAAAATCCAAGATGGAATAGTAGTATTAGCAACAGGAAAATTAGAAAAAAAATTAAATGTTACAGCTGTAAGATTTACAGCTAAAGCAAAAGAAAATATTGAAGCTTTAGGCGGAAAGATAGAGGTGATTTAGTTGTTTAAAACAATAAAAAGTGCACTAAAAACACCCGATATAAGAAAAAAGCTTTGGTATACATTACTTTTGATTATACTTTTCAGATTGGGTTGTTATATTACTGTACCAGGTGTTGATAATCAAGCATTAAATGATTTAATGGGAAATAGTTCATCAACACTAACTGGTATGATAAACCTAATTTCAGGAGGAGCCTTTTCTAAATTCTCGATATTTGCAATGAGTATAACACCTTATATTACAGCTTCAATAGTTATACAACTTTTAGGAATGGTTATACCATCACTTGAAAGATTAACTAAAGAAGGTGGAGAAGATGGAAAGCAAAAAATTAATAAATATACAAAATTATTAACAATTGTGTTAGCTTTGTTTGAAGCAATTGCGGTATATTTATCTTATAAACCTTATAATGTATTTGCAGATGGAAACTTTTTAACAGCATCAATGATTGTTTTTGGTTTCCTTGCAGGAACATCATTACTTATGTGGCTAGGAGAGCAAATAACTAATAAAGGTATAGGAAATGGAATTTCTTTAATTATCTTTATAGGAATTATATCAAGATTACCATCAGTTGTTGTTACAATATATAAATTAATTGTAACTTCATCTGGATTTAGTACAATAGGATTTTTAACAGCATTTGGAATAATAGTTGGTGCAATAGTATTAATTGCAGCAGTTGTATATATGCAACAAGCTGAACGTAGAATACCAGTACAATATTCTAAAAAAGTTGTAGGTAGAAAAATGGTTGGACCTCAAAGTACAAATATACCATTAAAACTTGCAATGGCAGGAGTTATGCCTATAATATTTGCATCATCATTTTTAACAATTCCAGCTATGATATCGCCATTATTTAACCGAAATATAGAAAGTGCATCAGGTTTTTGGAAATGTTTATATAATTTTTCAAAAGCAACATCATCTTCAAATGTTGGTTGGGGATACACTATAGCAAATGCTCTTGTATATTTAATCTTAATAGTAGGATTTACATTCTTCTGGACTTATGCTATGACAAATCCAGCTGAAATCTCTGCTAATATTAAGAAAAATGGTGGGTTTATTCCAGGAATAAGAGCAGGAAAACCTACAACAGAATATCTATCAAATGTAATTTCTAAAATAACATTATTTGGAGGCTTTTATTTAGCAATAATTGCTATACTTCCAATGCTACTTAGATTTACATCACTAGATATAACTTTTGGAGGAACAGCAATATTAATTGTTGTTGGAGTTGCAATAGAATCAATTAGACAATTAGAGTCACAATTAGTTATGAGACATTATAAAGGATTTTTAGAATAAGATAAAGAAATAATGTAGTGTAAGTGCTACATTATTTTTTTTGTATATAATTATTAATTTGTAACATAATATATATGATAATTTGTGTGTAATTAAAGGAGAAAATATGAATAAAAAAAATTTAAAAAAAGATGATAGAAAAGAGAATACAAGTTTGTATGGAGAATTTATAACTTCATATTTTGCATGGATGCCACCTTCTATTCAAAAAGAGAATGCAGAAAGGCTAGAAAATATAACAAAGCCAAATAATAAAGAAAAGAACTAAAAAAGAGAGAAAAAAAGAGAAAAACATAATTAAAAACAAAAAAATGAATTATAATATGCAAAAAAATGCTTAAATTGAAACTTGAAAAAATATAAAAAAGTAGTATAATGTCAATTAAGGTCAAAGAAAGTCAAAAACAAACAAGAGGTGATAATGTGAGAGTATCAGATATAATAGAAGAATTTATAAAAGAATTATTTGAAGATGATAATGAAATAGAAATACAAAGAAATGATTTAGCACAAAAATTCAATTGTGTACCATCTCAAATAAATTATGTAATAGCAACTAGATTTAAACCTGCTCAAGGCTATTATGTAGAAAGTAGACGTGGCGGAGGAGGCCATATTACAATCCGAAAAGTGAACAATACTAAAGAAGATTATTTAATGCATATAATAAATAATATGGGCAATTCAATTTCAAATAGTGAAGCAGAAATTTTAATAAGTGATTTTTTAACATATAGTTTAATAAACAAAAAAGAGGCTAAATTATTAAGAGTTGCAACAAGTGATAATGTTTTAAACATTCCAAAACAATATAGAGATTTATTAAGAGCTAATATATTAAAAAATATGTTATTAAATTTAACTTAAATAAAAAAAGAAAGGGTGATTTTTATGTTATGTGAAAATTGTGGAAAAAATAATGCAAATGTTAAATATACACAAATAATAAATGGAGAAAAAAAGCAAATGTTTTTATGTGAGGATTGTAGCCAAAAATTAGGAATTAATGACCTTCATTTTAATATGCCAATAAATTTTACTAATTTTTTAACAGACTTTTTTGACGACATGAAAGATATTACACTTATGCCAGAAATAGCAGGTTCAAAAAGCATAAAGTGTAATAAATGTGGACTAACATGGGACGAATTTTTAAATACAGGAAAATTTGGATGTAGTAATTGTTATGATGATTTTGAATTTAAAATTGATCCAATTTTAAGAAGTCTTCAAGGTGCTACAAGACATGTTGGAAGATTAGGAGATGTTGTAAAAGGAAATAATGTTAAGCAAAATTTAGATGACAAAATGGAAGTAAAACAAGAAAGCAAATTGGATAAATTAAAAACAGAACTAAAAAAGGCAGTTAAAGAAGAAAGATATGAAGATGCAGCAAAAATTCGAGATGAAATAAAAAAAGAAGAAAAATAATATAACCTAAAATAAGTTAATGAAAGGAAAGTGATAATATGAATTGGTATTTGCAAAGTGGAAAACAAAGTGATGTAGTATGTAATACCAAAATAGAGTATTCAAGAAATTTTAGAAACTACAAATTTCAAACAAACAATAAATCAGAAATAGAGCAAATTGAAAATGAAATAAAGTCTAAATTACCAAGTTTAGGTTATGGTCTAAAATTTTGCAAATTGAAAGATATGGATAATTTAACAAAAAATTCTTTAGTTGAAAAAGGTTTAATAAACAAAAATATGGCTAAAGATAAAAATGAAGTATATTCAATTTTAGTAAATGATGAAGAAAATATATGTATAATGTTAAATGAAGAAGACCATATAGAGCTTCAAGTGTTTAGTGCAGGAATGGATTTAGAAAACAATTTTAATTATGCTAAAGAAGTTGATGAGAAAATAGAAAGTCTATTTGATATTGCAAAAAGCGAAAAATATGGTTATTTAACAACTGTTCCAACAAAAGTGGGAACACGGTTTAATTGCAAAAATAAAGCTACATTTACCAGGACTTACTAAAACTGGAAACATGAGACAAATTTTACAAGTTGTAAATAGTTTCGGAGTAAACCTATATGGATTAAATATGATAAATTCTAAAAATATAGGTGATATGTATGAACTTGAAAACAAACAAACATTAGGCATAACAGAAGAAGAAATTATTAAAAACCTAAAAATTATAACAGAAAAGATTGTAGAACAAGAAAGAACGGCAAGAAAAATGCTAGGAAAAAATCAAATAGAATTAGAAGACATGGTTTATAGAAGTTTTGGTATTTTAACCAATTGTAGAAAGATAAAAAAACATGAAGCTTTAGAATTACTTAGTGATGTAAAACTTGGAGTGGATTTGGGTATAATAAAAGAAATTGACGATAAAAAAATATGTGAATTATATTTTTACATAAATGAAAGCAATTTACAAAAATATTATGGAGAAAATTTAGACACTTATAGTAGAGATATAAAAAGAGCAGAAATGATAAAAAAAATAAGTAAAAAGGAGTGATTTTTATGATATATAAATTTACGGCAAGAGCCAAAAAAGCAATTGAACTTGCACAAAATGAAGCAATGGCATTAGGGCATAGCTATATTGGCAGTGAGCATATTTTATATGGACTAATTAAAGAAGGTGCAGGTGTTGCAAGTAGGGTTCTTGAAAATCAAGATATTACACCAGAAGATGTAGAAAATAAAATTATAGAAATGATTGGAAAAGAGGCATTTTCTCAAATAGAAACATTAGGCTTTACACCAAGGTCAAAGAAAATTTTAGAGAACAGTTTTATAGAGGCAAAAAAATTAGGTTATGATTATATTGGAACAGAGCATCTACTTATGGGAATATTAAGAGAAGGAGATAGCATAGCAGTAAGAATTTTAATAGACCTAGATGTAGATTTACCAAAAATTTATAATGAAATAGTAAATGTAATAAATGAAGTAGAAGATGTAAAAGGTCAATCTGGTGGAAATAGAAATGCAAAAAGTAGCTTTAATTCTACACCAACATTAAATCAATTTGGAGAAGATTTAACCAAAAAGGCACTAGACGGAAAGTTAGATCCAGTTGTAGGAAGAAATGTTGAAATAGAAAGGGTTATTCAAATATTATCAAGAAGAACAAAAAATAATCCATGTTTAATTGGAGAACCGGGAGTAGGTAAAACAGCAATAGTAGAAGGGTTAGCACAAAAAATAAATTCAGGTGATGTACCAGAATTGTTAAAAAATAAAAGAGTTGTAAGTATGGATATTTCAGGAATGGTTGCAGGAGCTAAATATAGAGGAGACTTTGAAGAAAGAATAAAAAAGGCTTTAGGAGAAGTAAAAAAAGCAGGAGATGTTATTTTATTTATTGATGAAATACATACTATAGTTGGAGCAGGGTCTGCAGAAGGTGCAATAGATGCAGCAAATATTTTAAAACCTATGCTTGCAAGAGGAGAAATTCAATTAGTTGGTGCTACAACTATTGAAGAATATAGAAAATATATTGAAAAAGACACAGCTTTAGAACGTAGATTTAGTCCTGTTACTGTAAATGAACCATCTGTAAAAGATACAATTACAATATTAAAAGGCATTAGAGATAAATATGAAGCACATCATAATGTTAAAATTACAGATGAAGCTATAGAAGCGGCTGTTAATTTGTCTGTAAGATATATTAATGATAGATATTTGCCAGATAAGGCGATAGACTTAATAGATGAAGCCTCTTCAAAGGCAAGACTAAAAACATATACAGAGCCAGATAGCTTGAAAAAAATGCAAGAAGAAATTGAAAGATTAGATAAAGATAAAGAAGAAGCCGTTATTAGTCAAAAATTTGAAAAAGCAGCAACTTTAAGAGATGAGGAAAAAACTTTAAAAGAAAAATTTGAAAAAGAGCAAAAAAAGTGGAAAAATAAAAATACAAAAACTATGGTTACAATAACAGAAGAAAATATTGCAGATGTAATAGCTTTATGGACAGGTATTCCCGTTAAAAAAATTACAGAAGATGAAAATGAAAGACTTCGTAATTTGGAAAAAAGTTTACATGAAAGAGTAATTGGTCAAGACGAAGCGGTTGAAGCTGTTGCAAAAGCTATAAGAAGAAGCAGAGTTGGTTTAAAAGACCAAAATAGACCAATAGGATCATTCTTATTTTTAGGACCAACAGGAG
The DNA here is from genome assembly GCA_900556865.1 of uncultured Clostridium sp. Taxonomy (GTDB): domain Bacteria; phylum Bacillota; class Clostridia; order TANB77; family CAG-508; genus CAG-269. The sequence goes on from USQS01000009.1 coordinate 7,300, forward strand.
TTGGAAAAACAGAGCTTTCAAAAGCTTTAGCAGAAAGTTTATTTGGAGATGAATCTAGTTTAATCAGAATAGATATGTCTGAATTTATGGAACCACATTCTGTTTCAAAACTAATTGGTTCTCCTCCAGGATATGTTGGCTTTGAAGAAGGCGGACAATTAACAGAAAAAATAAGAAGAAAACCATATTCTGTAATATTGTTTGATGAAATTGAAAAAGCACATCCAGATGTAATGAATATGTTGCTTCAAATATTAGATGATGGTAGATTGACAGATTCAACACGGAAGAACGGTAAACTTTAAAAACACTGTTATTATAATGACATCAAATATTGGTGCAAGATTAATAACCGATAAAAAACTTTTAGGTTTTTCTAATGAAAATAAAGAAAATAATGTTGAAAAAGATTATGAAACAATCAAAAAAGAAGTTATGGGAGAACTAAAAAAAGAATTTAGACCTGAATTTATAAACCGTATTGACGAAATTATTGTATTCCATAAATTAAATGATGACGAAATTTCAAAAATTATTGATATTATGCTTGAAGAAGTTAAAAAAAGGTTAAATAACCAAAAATATCAAGTAGAATTTGATGATAGTGTTAAAAAATTTATTAGTAAAAAAGGTGTTGATAAAGCATTTGGTGCAAGACCTTTAAGAAGAACAATTCAAAATTTAGTTGAAGATAAATTAGCAGAAGCAATTTTAGATGGAGTTATGAAAAAAGGACAAAAAACAAAAGTTGAGGTTAAAGATGGAAAAGTAATTGTAAAATAAAACATGAATATAAACCTTAAAAAGGTACATAATATTAATACAAAAACTTTAAATTTTTAAAGAATAGCTTGAAGGTAAATTGTACCTTGGAAAGGAATGATATTCAAAATGGATAAAAAACAAAAAATTAATTGTACGGTTGAAAGTTGTAAATACAACAATTGCAAAAAACAAATTTGTGAATTAGAGGCTATAATTGTTAGTCCGAAATTGGGAGTTCATTCTGAAACTCCAGACGAGTCTGAATGCTCAAGTTATGAATGTCAGTAAAAATAATTTCTTACTTAATGTAACACTTTTAAGTTTAAAAGCAAGGTTAACCTTGCTTTTTTGCTTTATATATAGTAAAATAGTTAAGAAAAAGAGAGAAAGGGTTGAAATTAAAAAATGAAAAAAGTAGAACTATTGGCACCAGCGGGAAGTTTTGAAAAAGCCAAAATTGCATACTTATATGGGGCAGACGCAGTATATTTAGGAACGGCAAGTTTATCTTTAAGGTCAAGAGCGGCAATGGATGATAATGATTTAGTTAAAACAATTGAATATGCTCATTCTATTGGAAAAAAAGTATATGTTGCGATGAATATATATGCATTTGATACAGACTATGTTGAAATAGAAAAAATGTGCAGAATGCTTGAAGAAATAAAACCAGATGGAATAATAGCTGCAGACCCAGGAGTAATTTCAAAAATTTTAGAGCTAGCCCCATCTGTGCCTGTAAATATTAGTACACAAAGTAATTTAGTAAGTTTGGAAGCATGTAAATTTTGGTATAATCAAGGGTGCAAAAGAATGATTATGGCAAGAGAATTAGATAAAAATCAGCTAAAATATATAATGGAAAATAAACCAGAAGGAATGGAAATAGAAGTTTTTGTACATGGTGCAATTTGCTTTTCATATTCTGGAAGATGTTTTTTAAGTGACTTTTTATGTGGTAGGTCTGCAAATTATGGAAGTTGTGCTCAAAGTTGTAGATGGTCATATAATTTATATTTAGAAGAAAAAAATAATCCGGGTAATTTAATGCCTGTAGAAATAGATGAGCATGGAACTAGTATTTTATCTTCAAAAGACCTATGTTTAATTAATGAACTTCCAGAATTATTAAACATGGAAGTAGATAGCCTAAAAATAGAAGGTAGACTTAAAACAGAATACTATATAGCCAGTATTGTAAACATATATAGAAATGCTATAGATGATTATTATAATAACCCTAAAGATTATAATTCAAAAAAATATATGAAAGAAATAGAAAAAGTAAAAACACGTGGACTTACAACATTTTATTTTAATGATAGAAATAATAAAGATATTCAAGAATATGAAGGAAAACAATATAATACAAATTATGAATTTGGTGGAAAAGTAGTTCAATATGATAATGAATTTTCAACAATAGAAATAAGAAATAAACTTACTGTTGGAGATGAAATGGAAATATTGGTACCAAATCAAATAGAACCGGTAGGGTTTATTATTAAAGAACTTTTGGATTTTGAAACAAATGAAAAAATTCAAACGGTAAACCCGGGAAAGCAGGGGCAAAAAGTAAAAATAAATTTACCAATTAAATGTGAAAAAGATTGGATAATTAGGAGAAAAAAATTAATTAAACAAGAGAGGAACGATTAAAATGTATAATGAAAAGCTAAAGCCAATGTTAGAAGATATTGAAAATAAGGAAACACACATTGCTGGTGGAAGTGTGGTAGGAATTGTTTTAGCTTGTACAAATTCTTTAATAGAATACATATGTAATTTGACAATTGGTAAACAAAAATACATAGATGTTGAAGAAGAAGTAAAGCAAATTTTGCAGGAAGCGGAAAAATTAAAACAAAAGAATTTACAGTCAATCGATAAAGATAAAGAAGTTTTGGAAGAGATTTTAATAAGATATAAAAACAGAAAAGAAAAACCTAAAGAATATGAGGAAGCAAATAAAAAAGCTGTAGAATTCTGTTTGGAAGTAATGAAAGATGCAATGAAAACATTAGAACTTACAGATAAAATTAGTAAGTGTGGGAATAAAATGCTTTCAAGTGATTTCAAAATTTGCAAGTATTATGCAATTGCGTCAGTTAAAGCAAGTATTGTAAATATTGAAATTAATTTAGAATCTATACAAGATGAAGAATTTAAGAAAGAAAAAAAAGAGGAATATTGTGCTTTAAGAAAGGAATTAAATTAAAAATGGAATTATTAGAAGGGAAAGAGGTTGCTGAAAATTTACAAAAAAATTTTATTGAACGAATAGAAAAAATAAAAAAAGAAAAAAACATTATTCCCAAACTTGCAGTTTTAGGAATTTCAGGAGACAAAGCAAGTGAAATTTATATAAAGAAAATAGAAAAAAATTGTATAAAATATGGAATAGAATTTATTTTAAAAATGGCTTCTACCCAAGAAGAGTTTAAAGAAAATTTTGAACAAATAAAAAAAGATAGAACGGTAACATCAATAATGTTTCAAGAACCATTACCTAAAAACATAGCAAATTTAATAAATGAAATACCTGCAAAGCAAGATGTTGAAGGTATTGGAATTCAAAATATGGGAAAACTTATGCTAGATAAAAAGGATGCTTTAATTCCATGTACAAGTAGAGCCGTTATAGAGACAATAGATTTTTACAATATAGATGTAGCGGGAAAAAAAGTAGTAATTGTTGGAAGAAGTAACATTGTAGGAAAACCATTAATTCCACAGCTATTGAAAAAAAATGCAACAGTAACAATTTGCCATTCGAAAACCAAAAATTTGGCTAAAATATTAAAACAAGCAGATATTGTAATAATGGCAATAGGAAAGGCAAAATTTTTAAAAGCAGACATGATAAAAGATAATAGTATTTTAATAGATGTCGGAATAAATTATGAAGAAGGAAAAATTGTAGGAGATATAGATTTTGAAGATGTAAAACAAAAGGTAAAAGCTATAACACCTGTACCAGGCGGAATAGGAAAAGTAACAAATGCAGTATTGATAAGTAATATAATATCAAGTTGCGAATGTAATTAGGAAGGTGATAATATGCTTGAAAGAATAAATAGTATAGAAGATGTAAAAAAATTAAAACAAGAGGAAAAAAAGGAATTAGCAAAAGACATAAGAAAATATATTATAGAAGTTGTTGCAAAAAATGGAGGACATTTTGCATCTAATTTGGGAGTAGTAGAACTTACTATAGCTCTTGAAAGTGTATTTAATTTACCAAAAGATAAAATAATATGGGATGTTGGACATCAGACCTATGTACATAAACTTTTAAATGGAAGAAAAGAGGCTTTAAAAAAGATTAGAGAGATGGGAGGAATTGCGGGCTTTCCAAAAGTTTCTGAATCTGAAACAGACTGTTTTAATACCGGTCATAGTAGTACTTCAATTTCTGCAGCTATGGGTATGGCAAAAGCCAGAGACCTAAAAAATGAAAATAATTCAGTAGTTGCTGTAATTGGAGATGGAGCTTTAACAGGAGGTATGGCATTAGAAGCATTAAACCATGTTGGAAGTAGTAAAACAAAAATGATGGTTGTTTTAAATGATAATGAAATGAGTATTTCTAAAAACATTGGTGGAGTAAATATGCTTTTAAGTAAACTAAGATCTAGAAAAACATATACAATCTCTAATCATTCAGGCAGAAAAATTTTAGATAAAATACCTACGGTAGGGCCATTTATTGTAAAAATGGTTAGAAAGGTAAAAAAGGGAGTTAAGCAACTAATTATTCCAAAAATGTTTTTTGAAGATATAGGTTTTAAATATTTAGGACCAGTAGATGGGCATAATATAGCGGATTTAGAGCTTTTATTTAGTAGAGCAAAAGAACTTAATGAACCAGTTCTAATACATGTTTTAACTAAAAAAGGAAAAGGCTATAAACCGGCAGAGGAAAATCCTGATAGGTTTCATGCAACTTCTCCTTTTGATATAGAAACAGGGAAACCTCTAAAAGAAAAACAAAAAGATTATTCAAAAGTTTTTGGAGAAAAGCTAGTTAAAATGGCAACTAAAAATAATAAAATAGTTGCAATTACAGCGGCAATGAAAGATGGAACAGGACTTACAGAATTTTCAAAAAAATTTCCAGAAAGATTTTTTGATGTTGGAATAGCAGAACAACATGCTTTAACTTTTGCAGCTGGACTTGCAAAAGAAGGAATGATACCATTTGTACCAATATATTCTTCTTTTTACCAAAGAGCGTACGACCAAGTTATTCATGATATTGCAATGCAAAAGTTGCCTGTTATTATGTGTGTGGATAGAAGCGGAATTGTTGGAAAAGACCGGAGAAACTCATCAAGGATTATTCGATATGGCTTTTTTTAGAATAGTTCCAAACCTTACAATAATGGCTCCAAAAGATTTTAAAGAATTAGAAGACATGATGACTTTTGCTGTAAATTTAAAAGCACCAGTTGTTATAAGATACCCAAGAGGGGGAGAAGCAGAACGAAAATTTAGAAGTCATTCATACATATATTTAAAAAGAGCAGAAACATTAACTATAGGCAAAGATGTAACAATAGTAGCAATAGGAAATCAAGTAAGTAAAGCAATGGAAGTTTGTATGAGACTTAAAAAATATGGAATAAGTGCAGAAGTAATAAATGCTAGGTTTATAAAACCATTTGATAAATATGCTATTATAAATTCAATTTTTAAAACCAGGTTTGTTGTGACTATTGAAGATGGAACTTTGGTACGGCGGGCTAGCTACAATAATTAAAGAAATAATTGCAGAAAAAGGTATAAAAGATGTTAAATTAAGAACATATGGCTATTCAGACACTTTTATAGAACATGGTTCAACAAAAGAATTAGAAAAAAAATATCATTTAGATGTTGATCATATAGTATATGATATAAAGAAAAGAATTAATAAATAACATGTGTATAAAAAATTAAAAAAAGAAAAAAATAATATTGTTGCAAGAAATGAGGCGATGATATTGTTTTTTTTGTGTGTTTTATTTGGAATATTTTTACTATTTTGTATATTTATTCTTTTATTATCTTTTGAAATTAAAATAAAAAATTTAGATTTTATGATTGAAAACATAAATAAAAAGCATGTAAATGATAATTTTATTTTTACGTTATACTTAAAATTGCTTAGGATACCTGTTTTTAAAGTTGATGTAACAAAAGCTACATTTCGAAAAAATAAAGTTAAAATTGAAATTAATAAAATGAAACAGAAAATTAGGCAGAAAGAAAAAAAGTTAGACTTTAAAATGATAGCACAATTAAAAAAGTTAAAAATTAATTTTAAATCTTTAAATTTTGTGGTAAATATTGGTACAGAAGACGCAGCCGTAACAGCACTGACAACAGGAGTTTTAGCTACATCAATAGGTATAGCATTAAGAAATATTTTAAACTTAAATAAAGATAATTATTTTAAAGTTATACCAATTTATAAAAATAAAAATTTATTAAAAATGGATTTTAATTGTATGTTTGAAATAAAATTAATAAATATTATTTATACAATATTAGCTTTGAAAAAAGTAAGCAAATGACATTAGATGTGTTTTCGCCAAGGTATAAAAAACAATATATTATCAAATTTTTAGCTAAATATTGATGAGTTGTATTTTGTAATTAATATAGTGTATATTTAAATAAAATTTGGCACATATTATTTATAAAAGATGAAAGGAAGGAATGTGATTTTTTATGGCAGAACATCCAATAGAAGGTCTTATGCTTACTGCAATGAATAGTATAAAAGATATGATTGATGTAAATACAATTATAGGAGAACCTATACAAACTTCAAACAATATTATAATAATTCCAATTTCAAAAGTATCTTTTGGTTTTGCAGCAGGGGGAAGTGAATTTAAAGGGGAAACAATAGATGAATATAACAAAAGAGACAAAGATGAGCAAATTCAATATAGACTACCTTTTGGTGGTGGAGCAGGTGCGGGAGTTACAATAAACCCAATAGCTTTTTTAGTTGTTCAACAAAATGTGATAAAACTTTTACCAGTTGACCATTCAAATACATTAGATAAAATTTTAGATTATATGCCAGATTTAATTGAAAAAGCAAATTGTATGATAAATAAATGCATGCAAAATAAAAAAGAAACTACAGATAAAATTATAAGCCATATGAAGAAAAAAAGTGAAGAAGAAAAAAAGGAAAACGAAAATAAAAAGCAAAGTGAAGTAATAGAAAGAATTGCTAAAAAAGAAATAAAAATAGAAGATGAGCAAGAATAAAAAATTATTCTTGCTCAAAATATGCACAATCTGACTTGTGGCAAGTTTGACTTTCTTTACAAACAACATCATAAGTGCATTCACCATTTTTTTGATATTTGCACTTTTCTAAACAAGGTATCATTATAAAAACCTCCAAACTCATTGTTTACAGAAATATGCAATTTTATACATATAAAAACTATTTTTCAGAGTATGATTTGCAATATTTTTTTATTGTGCAATTTTTACAATCAGCATTGCGAGATTTACAGGTATATCTGCCATGCCAAATAAACAAATGATTTACATCTTTAAAATATTTTTTGTCAATCTGTTTAATTAAATCTTGTTCTATTTTACTAGGGTCAGTTTCATTAGAAAGGCCGATTCTATTAGAAATGCGTTTACAATGTGTGTCAACAGCAATTCCGATTGGCAATTCCAAAAGCTTCAAGTAGAATAACATTAGCACTTTTTCTACCAACTCCAGCAAGAGATAGAAGATCATTCATGTTTGAAGGTACTTTGCCATTAAAATCAGACAAAATTTGGTTTGCACATTTTTTTATATTTTTTGCTTTATTTTTATAAAAACCACAAGGATGTATTAAATTTTCTAAATCTTTTATATCAATATTTGCGAAATCTTTTATGGTTGTACATCTTTCAAAAAGTTTTGGTGTAGTTAGATTAACTCTTTCATCTGTGCATTGAGCAGAAAGGCAAACTGCAACAACTAATTGAAATGGAGTGTTAAAGTTTAAGCTACATTTAGCATCTGGGTATGTATTTTTTAATATATGTATTAAATCAGTTATATCATTTTTTTTCACAATATTTACATCCTTTCATAATGTACGCTGTCGTTTTAACCATAAATTCTGTAATCAATATCAGGAAAAATGCTGTCTTTTTTTTCAATTTCTAATAAGAAGTTTTTGTCAATTTTATTTTCTTTAATTTCATTATAAAGACGTGTTAGCCTGCCAATATGGTCTTTTATTCGTCTATGAGCATAATCAACCATTGTATTATTTGTGATAATAAATAGCCAATCACTACTTTGAGCGAGTAATAGTTCACGTGCCATTTGATTTAGAGCACGAACTTTTAATTTAGTTTCTCTATAATCTTTTTTAGATGTAATTGTTGATATCGATTTTTTTTCTTTTTTTAGTTTCTGAATTTCATTTTCATAATTTTTTAAAACATCATAATCTTTAGAAAATCTATAAGCAAGTTCACACATTCTGTCTCCTGCAACATGAAGGTGCCTGTGTGCATAATCATTTGAGGGATTAAGCCAAACTTCGCTATAGCCATTTGCTCCCCAACTTGACCTACATGGCTCACATTGTTGAATTTCAGGGTATTTATCCATATATTCAGATGGAGTAATTAGTTCAAAATTACATTCATCATAATATATTTTTTTAAATAAAATATATAGCCAATAAGGACCTTCATACCACCAATGTCCGTATAATTCGGCATCATAAGGGCATAGTATAATAGGCGGTTTATCCATATATTTAGAAGCATTTTCAACTTGCTCAATTCTGCTATTAAAAAAGTGCCCAGCTTGTCTTTCTGCTGAATCTTTTGCCCATTGAAGATTATAAACATCTTTAAATTCAGTTTTTCCAGTAATTCTATAGTAACGAATTCCAGTATGAACTCTTACACCATTATGAGCAATATAAGGTTTTATATAATCATAATCAATATCATAACCAATATCACGGTAAAATTCTCTATAATTATAATCTCCAGGGTAACCATCTATAGAACTCCAAACTTGCATTGAACTTTCAATATCTCTACCAAAAACAGTAAACCCTTGAGGAGAAACAATAGGTGCTAAAGTTCCATAAATAGGTGTTGGATTAGCATATAAAATTCCGTGAGATTCCACAATTGCATATTCTAAACCAAATTCTCTTAAATATTTATCAGCTTCTGGAACATATCCGCATTCTGGAAGCCAGATTCCACGAGGCTTTCTACCGAAAAATCTTTCATAGGTTTGAACTCCAACTGCAATTTGAGCTCTTACAGTTTTTTCGTTTACATATAAAATTGGAAAATACCCATGAGTTGCACCACAAGTAATTATTTCTAAAACTCCAAGATCTTGAAAATGCTTGAATTGTTCTATCAAATTACAATTAAATACATCTTTAAAAAGCCTTAAATCTTCAGAATATTTGTTAAAATAATAATGAGATAAGTCGTTTATTCTTTGGTCATAAGTAGTTCTTTTTATTTCTTTTTCAGAAAGTTCTATTAATTTTTCAAGGTATTTAATATATTTTTTTTGTAATAATTTGCTGTCAAGCATTGAAAGCAAAGGTGGGGTCATAGACATGGTAATTCTGAAATTTACTTTTTCATCTACTAATTTTTGAAAGTTTTGTAGTAGAGGTATATATGTTTCTGAAATTGCTTCATATAACCATGATTCTTCTAAATAGTCATCGCTTTCTGGATGATGAATAAATGGGAGATGTGCATGTAGCACAAAGCATACGTATCCTTTTTTTTGCATTTTTTAATCATTTCGTATAGAAGTCTATACGCTCCTTTCATTAGTTTTTATTTATAGAAAAGTTATAAATAAATTTAATTTGGGTTATGGCCATTTAATAAATCTAAAATTTGTGGATAAATGGTGTAAGCATTTTGCTTCCAATTATCAGAAATAGATTTTGCATTTTCATTAGAACCAGCACATGTTCTAACTTCAAAAATTGTTTTATTATTTTCTACAATTTTGCATTTTACAGTGTATGAATGTTCATTTTCTGGTATGTATTCTGTAATAATTGAAGATTCGTTGGCAATATCATTAAATTTATTTTTTAATATTGTATCTGCTTTTAATTTTATTAAACCTGGCAAAACATCAACTGTAAGTTCAAGAGAGTGTTTGCCATCTGATGTGATTTCATATACTGAAGAATTATTTTCTTCATCTTTAGTGTAAGTTCCTATAAGTTTAGAGTCAACAAGATCAGAAAGAATTTGTTTAAAATAAAAATAATTTATATTGTTTATTGGAGAAATTAATTTAAACAAATCGCTTTCAGTAACATCACGGC
>USQS01000010.1 GCA_900556865.1 uncultured Clostridium sp.
GGTATAAATCAGCAATTTATGACAGTGATAATAAAACATTATATTATTATTATAGGCACTATGAAAAATAATTATTTATATAATGTGATGTTAAAAAGTAAGAAGAAAATAATAAAAATTAAATTTAAGAATGGCAAAGGCAATCCCCGTATGTTCCAAAACAAAAAATTTAATATTTGAAGAAGAAAATCTTGTTACAAAAAATGTACAAATGGAAGTATATGTAAATGCTAAAATAAAACTGATAGAAAAATTCAAAATAAAATTGATAGAATTCTATCAGTTTTTTTTGATGTAAAAATCATAGTATAATTCTTAAATAAAGAAATAAAAAAGGAAGCATAAAAAAGGCACAAAAATATTTCTTGCTTTTTTTAGGTCTTTATAGTAAAATTGATAAGGATAATGATTAAGGTTGAAAAAATTTTTTTAGCCAGATTTATGCCCTAAATGAAAGGAATGATTTAAAAAATGGAGAAAATGCTTTTAATAGATGGAAATTCTATTATGAATAGAGCCTTTTATGGCATAATGGGGAGCAAAATGTTAACCACAACAGATGGAAAATATACAAATGCTGTGTATGGATTTTTAGCAATAATGTTTAAAAATTTAGAAGATATAAATCCAGATTATATGGCTGTGTCATTTGACTTAAAAGGACCAACTAAAAGACATAAAATGTATGATAAATATAAAGCAAACCGTCATGGAATGCCAGATGAACTTGCAGAGCAAATGCCAATGATAAAACAGGTATTAGAAGCAATGAATATAGATATAGTTCAAAAAGAAGGCTATGAAGGAGATGACATTTTAGGAACTTTAGCAAGGTATGGAGAGAAGAAAGGATTAGAAGTTATAATTCTTTCAGGAGATAGAGATACATTTCAACTTGTAAGTGACAATATAAAAATTAGAATTCCAAGAACAAAACAGGGAAAAACAGAAACAGAAGATTATACAAAAGAAAAAATTATGGAAGAATATGGATTAGAGCCAAAAGCCTTAATAGATGTTAAAGGCTTGCAAGGAGATAGTTCAGACAATATTCCAGGAGTGCCAGGAATAGGACCTAAAACTGCAATTAATTTAATAAAAAAATATGGTACAATTGAAAAGTTATACAAAAAAATAGATGAAGGAAAAGATGAATTAAAAGGAAAGCAGAAAGAAAATATTATTCAAAACAGAGAAATGGCAATCTTATCAAAAGAATTAGGAAAAATAGATGTAAAAGTTCCGTTAGATGACACTTTAGAAACGCTTAAAGTTGAAGAATGGGATAAAACTAAAGTGCTAGAGTTATTTAAAGAATGGGATTTTAAAAGATATATAGAAAGATTTAATTTAGAAAAAAATTCAAAAGAGAAAAAAAATATAGAGAATTTATTTAAAATTAATACAGAATATAGTATAGAGCAAATAAAAGAAATAGTTAATAAACAGCAAAAAATGATATATTATTTTGGGTTACAACAAGAAGAAAGTTTAAGTGATATAATAAAAAAGAAAATAGTATCGATTGCAATATTTGATGATGAAACAAAAGAAGTTTATTATTTAAAAAATAATCAAACGGGATTTTATGATTTTATAAAAGATGTTTTTGAAAATAGTGAAATAAAAAAAATTGGGTATGAAATGGGAAACAATTATATAATACTAAAACAAAATGGAATTACAATGAAAAATATAGCACATGATGTTGCTGTTGCAAGTTATATTTTAAACCCAACAAAAGGAAAATATGTATTAGAAAATTTAATAGAAGAATATTTAAATATAAGTGTTGAAGAATATCTACAAAAAAATGAAAATTCTGCAGAACAACTTACATTATTTCAAACCAATAATGAAAATTCAGATAATAAAACAATACCTTTTTATGCTTATTGCATATGTGAATTATCTAATTTATTTGAAGGAAAATTAAAAGATATAGAAGCAATGCAATTATTCAAAGAAATAGATATGCCAACAGTGGAAGTTTTAGCAAATATGCAATGGAATGGAATGCATGTAGAAGAAGATGAATTAAATGAATTTGGTAATATGCTTAAAGATGGAATAAATGTATTAACAGATGAAATATATACTATAGCAGGTGAAGAATTTAATATAAAATCTACAAAGCAATTAGGAGAAATTTTATTTGAAAAAATGGGGTTACCTTGCAAGAAAAAAACAAAAAGTGGGTATTCAACAGCAGAAGATGTACTTGAAAAATTAAAAGGAGAATCTCCAATAATAGAGAAGATAATGGAATATCGTCAGCTTGCAAAATTAAATTCAACATATGTAGAAGGTATTAAACCATTTATAAATCCTAAAACAAAAAGAATACATTCATTTTTTCATCAAACAATAACGGCAACAGGAAGGATAAGTTCTACAGAACCAAATTTACAAAATATTCCTACAAGAATTGAATTGGGAAAAAGGTTAAGAAGAGTGTTTACACCAGAAAAAGGGTATGTTTATATAGATGCAGATTATTCACAGATAGAATTAAGAGTACTTGCACATATGTCTGAAGATGAAAATATGATAAATGCATTTAAAAGAGGAAAAGATATACACAAAGAAGCGGCTTCTAAAGTCTTACATAAACCTATAGAGGAAATAACAAAACAAGAACGTTCGAATGCTAAAGCAGTAAACTTTGGTATAGTTTATGGGATTAGTGAATTTGGACTAGCAGAGCAATTGGGAATAGGAATGAAAGAAGCAAAAAAATATATTAAGCAATATTTAGAAGAATATTCAGGAATAAAACGATATATGGATAGAGTTGTAAACCAAGCTAAAGAGCAAGGCTATGCATGTACAATGTTTGGAAGAAGAAGAGAAATAAAAGAGCTTGCTTCAAATAATTATATGGTAAGACAGTTTGGAGAGCGTGCAGCTATGAATACGCCAATACAAGGAACAGCTGCAGACATAATGAAAATAGCAATGATAAAAGTACAAAATGAGTTGAAAAATAGAAATATGAAATCAAAAATTGTATTACAAGTGCATGATGAAATGATGATAGAGGCAAGTTTAGATGAAAAAGAAGAAGTTAAAAAAATTGTAAAACAGAGTATGGAACAGGCAGTAGATTTAAAAGTACCACTTGTAGCTGATATAAGTGAAGCAGAAAATTGGTATGAATGTAAATAAAGATGTAAAAAATAGCAACCTTTTTAAGAAATGAGGAGTTACGTATTGAAAAAAATTTTTTGGAAGTTATTATTAGTTGTAGTTTTTATTATTATTGTATTAAATTATAATGATATAAAGCTACATTTTTATAAAAATTTATATAAATTGGATTATGAGCAATATGTTGAAAAATATTCGGAGGAATATAATGTTGATAAATACTTGGTTTTTGCAATTATTAAAGCAGAAAGCAATTTTGAACCTACAGCTGTTTCGCATAAAGAGGCGAAAGGGCTTATGCAACTTATGTACCCAACAGCTGAAGATGTGGCCAAAAAGGTAAATGTTGATTTAAATGAAGAAAATGTTTTAACACCAGAAATTAATATAAATCTGGGAACTAAATATATTTCTATGTTAATGCAAAAATATGAAAATATTAATTTAGCATTAGCAGCATACAATGCGGGAAGCGGAAATGTGGATAGTTGGATACAAGATGGAACTTTAAAAGATGATGGTTCTAATATTGAAAATATTCCTTATACAGAAACGAATAATTATGTTAGAAAAATATTAAGAGATTATGAAATTTATCAAAAATTATATAAATAAAATGGGAAGTGTAAGTGATGGAAGCACCAGAGGTTATTGAAATGAAAAAAAATTTTGATAATAAAGAATATGTAAAAATGGCTGTAAGTAAGCAAGGAAAGCTTTTAGAATGGGCAGAAGATAGTTTAAAAGATGATTTTGAAGTTGTTAAGCTAGCACTAGAAAATGATGGGGAAGCTATGGAATTTGCAAGTGATAAATTAAAAGATAATAAGGAAGCTATGCTTCTGGCTGTGAAAAAGGCTCCGTGGACGGCTTGTTATGCATCGGGAAGATTAAAAAATGATAAAGAGCTTATAATGGAAAGTGTGAAAGTTTATGGACAAACTTTATATTTTGCGAGTGAGGAATTAAGAGATGACGAGGAAGTTGTTAAAGCAGCTGTTGGCAATAAAGGTCTAATTTTGAAATATGCAAGTTTTAGGTTAAGAGATAATGTCGAAATTGCGAAAATTGCGGTTAATCAAAATAATTTTGCATATCATTTTTTAAGTCAAAGATTGAAGGATAATGAAGAAATTAAAAGTTTATTAAAATAAGGTGGTTTATTTTGGAATATAATGTTGGAGATATTGTTAGAACTAAAAAAGCTCATCCATGTGGAAGTAAAACATGGGAGATTGTTCGAATTGGTGTAGATTTCAAGCTTAAATGTTCTAAATGTGGACATGTAATTGTTTTACCAAGAGAAAAAGCGACAAAAATTATTACAAAAAAATTGTAATATGAATGTAATATTACATAAATATTAATATTATATTACATTTCTGTTAATTTGCTTGACTTTATGGAAAAATGCTATAAAATAGTAGTATCAAAAATATTTTACTTTTTAAAAGAGGTCTTTATGAGAATTATAAGTGGAACTGCAAAAGGAACAAAACTTTATACATTAGATGGAATTGAAACTAGGCCAACTTTAGATAGGGTTAAGGAATCTTTATTTAATATAATTAAAGATGAAATTGATGAAAGTTCTGTTTTAGATTTATTTTCTGGAAGCGGAGCTGTTGGACTAGAATTTGCAAGTAGAGGAGCAAAAGAAGTTTTTTTATGTGATAAATCTAAAAAAGCTTGCACAATTATTGAAAGAAATGTGGAAAAAACGCATTTACAAAACAAGATTTGTCTTTATAATATGGATTTTATTTCTTTAATTGAAAATATAAAAGGCAAAGTTTTTGACATAGTTTTTTTAGATCCGCCATATAAAACAGATTTTATTAAACAAGCATTAGTAAAATTAATTGAATGTGGATGTATAGAGAAGAAAACATTAATTATAGCTGAAACAGATGAAGAAGAAAGAATTATAAAACAAATTGAAAATATAAATGTAAGAATAATAGATAAAAGAAAATATGGAAGAGCAAATTTATTGTTTTTAAGAAATTAACAGAAAGGAAGATTGAGTAATGGAAATATTCACATTTTTAGAAACTTTAGAAGATATTTTAGAAAATAGCAAAAAGTTACCATTTACAGATAAGGTAATTGTTAATAAAGAGGAGCTCGTAGAGATAATTCAAGAAATAAGATTAAAATTACCAGATGAATTGAAACAAGCCAAATGGGTAAAAGAAGAAAGACAGCGTATTTTACAAGAAGCTCAAAAAGAGGCTGAAGGTGTGGTTAAAGAGGCTGAAAATAGAATAATTTCTATGATTGATGAACATGAAATAACAAGAAAAGCCTATGATCAAAAAAATGAAATAATTGAAACAGCAAATGAAATGTCTAGAGAAATTACTAATGGAACTAAAGAGTATGCAGATAATCTTTTGGAAAATACAGAAGAGGTATTGGCAAATACTTTAAAAACATTACAGAAAAATATGACAGAGGCTTTAAATTTGATGCAAATTTCTTTAGAAGATACTATAAAAACTGTGAAGAATAGTAGAAAAGAATTACAATAATATATTCCCTGCCTTTTATTGAAAGGTGGGGATTTTGTAGCAGAATTTTTGAAAAAACTATATAAAATAATATTTTTCAAAACTTTCGACTTTTTTGGAGGAATTATATAAAACTAAAACCATAAATAGGTGGGGAGCTTTCCCACCTATTTATCTTATTCAATCCAAAAAGCAATGTTGCAAAATATGAAACTTGCTAAACTATAAAAAATTAAAAAGATAGTACCAAAATAATTTTTGTTTGTTTTTATTTCAAAAATCCCATAAGAAATAATATAAATAAATATACATAAACAAATAAAACTAAAAAATAATTTAATAAAAATATTATTCATATAAAATTTCATTCCTTCCTTGTTTTACGTTGTATTTTAAGTGTTTGATATAAGAATACTAGAGGTAATATTTGTATTTATTTTTACATTGAAATTTGCATTTTCATATTTTTGAGCCCAATTGTATTTACTAAAATCTGGAATAGTTTTAAAGTTTTTTTTGGCAATATTTGCAAAATTATCAATATCTGTTTTAAATTCTTTAGAAGTTTTGTTTAAATAACCTAAAAGAAGTTTAGTAAGTTCTGAATTTGCAGAATCATTTATTTTTTTCAAAGTTTCGGAATTTGAAAAATCTCCGGTTGACCCTAAACTTAAAACTTTTCCAAATAGGTCACATTCTATGTTTATATCTGGTGTATCATTAGATGTGTTAATTTTTGTTTTTTTGCTAGATTGAGAATTTAAAGATAATTCTATTTTTTCATTTTCAGAAAAAGGGCTGTTAATTCTTATAACAAAAGTATTAACTTCAGATTTTAAAAGAGAATGGCATAATGCTTCTTCAGCACTTAATTCTCCCACATAACAACCATTTTTCAATATAGCAAGTCCAAAATTTTCTGTTCCTCGGTCTCCTTTTATTATTGTTCCTTCAGAATGGACATCATTTTTAAAGGTATTTTGAGGGGATTGGCTAGAAGAACTTGATTTAGAAGAACTAGAAGAGTCTTTAGAATTACTTTGCTTTTTTTCAGAAGAACTGTTACTTGAAGATTCTGAAGTAGATTTAGAAGAAGATTCTTCTTGCTTGAAATTTTGACTCATACTACCCAAAATAGCTGTTGTTCCTACAGAATTGTTAAGCATATTTTCATACAATTTGCCTAATAAAATATTTGAAGAATACCCAGTATATTTACTTAAATTTGGAAAAATATCAAAATATTTAGTAAGTTGTTTTTCTAAAGACGATGTTGAGTTTTCAAGGTAGGCTGAGGCTTGACCTTTAGATATTATAACATTTGCAGTTGGTCTTACTTGAATATAATTCATTAAAAATGAGGTTTCTTTTAATATCCCCTTTTGAGCGAGTTTATCTGAAAAAACAATAACTTTACAATGTGATAAATTTACTTGCTTTCCCATATATCCATTTATAATGTTTATTGCACTTTCAATAGATGGAGCTTGAACAGTATTAATTATTGGAGCGGAGCTACCACTAGAACTTTCTCCAGAAAAAGAAGAAAAATCTATAAATTCAAAAGAAACTAGAAGTGCTTCTTCAGAGTCAGAATAATCTATGCCAAGTGCTATTACATAGTCTAAATTATCAATGTTTTGTGCACTATATGAAGAAGAAAATGCATATAAAAATATTAATATTGTAATACATATTAAAGACCATTTTATAATTATTTTCACTTAAGACCTCCTAAAAATTTTATATTTTATATTAGCTGAAATTAGAATTACAAAGGTAAGTCCTAAACCAACTATAAAAAAGAACCATTTTGCAATAGTATTTTCAAAAAAGTGTAAAGCAGAAGTAGTTTTAACTAATATAGCCACACCAATAATTGTTGTTGTAAGTGGATATATTGAAATATGTCTATCTGAAATATTTGTTATTTGTTTTAATATTTCAATACATATTGTTGCATTAAGACAGAAAAAACATATAAAATTTAATATACAGAAAAATAAAAATACGGCATCAAGTCTTTGAAAGAATGTACCAAATTCTATATATCTTACTGAAATATAAAGTGGGAATAATTCGCTACTACTTAAACTATAACCAAATGTAAGAAGAATATTTGCAACAGTTAAAAATAGTAAAATAGCAGAAATAATAACTGATGTTATTGCAACAGAACTAAACTTATGCGGTTCTTTTAGCATTGGTGGTAAAAAATACAAGTATGAAATTGCACTAAATGTAAAAATATTTATTGCACCATGTATAAAAGTGGCATTAACCCCATTACCTAATATAGGGTATATAGATGTTAGGTTGTAGTTTTTTAAATTTCCAATAAAAATAAGAATAATTATTAAAACAAGTAATGGGAAAATAGCTATTGAAACTTTAATATTGCTTTCACTTCTAAAGCGTACTATTAAAATAGAAGTAATTGCAAATAGTGTTAGAAGAAAGAGAATATCAGTCATAGGATAATACACAATTTGTAACCAATTACAAAGTTTTCTAAGCAAAATAGCTGCAATTAAAATAAAATAAACAATAAATACAATTCCAACAATAAATTTTAAAAAATTTCCACCTAAATAATAAGATATATCTAAAATGTTTTTTCCTGAAAATTTTTTAGCAAGCAAACAAAATAATGAAACAACAATTAAAGCTAGTATAGAGATATATATAACATTTATTAAACTAGCTGAAGCACAGTCTGATATAATGTATTGCTTTACAGATAAAATTATTTTATTCATGGTAGCTATTACAATAAGCGAAATTGCATGAAATTTTCCTATTTTTTCATTTTGCATTATTTACCACATTCCTTTCAAAAAGTGTTTGTATTTTTCCATTTTTTACTTATCTTTGGTTGAGCATCAGTTTTAATTGGTGCAACAAAGCTTGGCCTTTTTTCTTGTTTATAAAAAGATTTTACAAATAGACCACGATGGCCATAAGATGATATAGGTGAAATTGGAGAAATATAGCTTACCCCAAAAGACTTCATTGAGAAGATTAAGTTCATATATATAAATAAACCAAGAGCAATGCCAAGGAATCCGGCAATATAACCAATTAAAGTAAATGCAAACCTATAAATTCTTAAGTGAAAAGAAAAAGAATAATCTGGTATTGCAAAAGAGCTTAAACCGGTAATTGCAACTATAATAATTAAAAGAGGACTTACAATATTGGCTGTAACGGCTGCGTCTCCTATAATTAATGCACCTACAATTCCCAATGTTGAACCTATTGGAGATGGAATTCTAAGTCCACCTTCACGTATTAATTCAAAAGAAATTTCCATTATTAAAAGCTCAAAAATAATTGGAAAGGGTATATTTGACCTACTTTCTATTATTGAAAATAAAAGTTCGGTAGGTAGTAATTCTTGATGAAAACTTGTAACTGCAATAAAAAGACCAGGAAGCAATAATGTAATGAAATATGCTATATATCTAAGTAATCTTAAAAAGTTAGCAAAAATTACTTTTAAGTTTGTATCTTCAGGAGAAGAAAGAAAGTCTTCAAGCAAAGCGGGAGCAATTAATGCATATGGATTTCCATTAATTAGAATGATAACTCTTCCTTGCATTAGGTATTTTGCGCACTTATCGGGCCTTTCTGTTGATATTAGTTGTGGGATTCCGCGAAGTTGAATCATCTTCTATAAGTTGTTCAAGTTCTCCGGTTGAAGTAATGGCATCTAGTTCTAAGTTATTTAGTCTATATTTTACTTCAGAAACTAAATCTAAATTTGTTATATTTTTCATATAACAAACAGCTACCTTTGTTTTGCTAATTTTCGCAACAGATATGTTTTCTATTATTAAATTTTCTGTATTTGTAATTCTTCTTAATAAAGAGGTGTTTGTTCTTAAGTTTTCTACAAAAGCTTCTTGTGGACCTTTTATTATAATTTCATTATTTGGGGTGTCTATGCTTCGCTGTTTAAATCCTTTTACATCTATATCAAAAGCCGAAGATATAGAATCCACAAATAGTGCACAATTTCCTGAATTGACACCTTCAATTATGTTAGAAAAGTTTGTTTCGTACTTAACACTATTTTGTGGCATTAAATTTGTGTAAATATAATTATTTAAATCAAATTCTTTGTTTTTTTTATTTATTAAAATTGGCTGTTTTTTATTTTTTTCTGAAACATAAATAGAGTTATTGTTTCTTGGCATGAGAGCTTTTAAAACAAATTCATTTATTAAATCTGAATCTGCCATTCCATCAATATATAATAAAAATGCTTTATATTTATTGTTTCCAGCCATTAAGTCAAATTCTCTTAAAACAATATCACTATTTATTAGTGTGTTGTAAACAGATTTTATATAATCTAAATTTTTGTTTATATTACTATATATTTTTTTTGAGGTAGAATCTTCTGGTGGCTGAATTGAATTTGTTGGTTTTATTATAAAATTGTAATTAGTAGGTGGTGTGTATTTAAAAATATCTTTAAAATTCATTTTGGTTCATCCTTCCTTGATTTGTAGTATTTACCTAAATACAAAAAATATACAGGTAATAAAAATTTACTTTACAATAAAATTTCATTTTGCTATAATTAATTATAGAAGAATAATGAGATAAAAAATAAAATTTTGTTTTTAACTGAATTTGTATGATTTAGAAGGGAATGAGATTAAATATGAAAAAAGAAGATGTTGATAAAATAATTTTAATATTAAAAGAACATAATTTAAAAGAATTAGTTAAATATTGTAATGATGAACAATTAAAGTTAAGATATCAAGAAGAGTCAACTGAAGCAAATATTTATAATATAATTAATAACATAAAAGATCAAATACCGAAAGAATTAATAAATTACTATAATGAAGAGATAAAAAAAATAAAAACGACGAGAGCTCCAAAATTGCTTATATTAGACAGAATTACAGATAAAGAAAAAATAAGTCTTATGGAATATTATGATAATGTAACAATAAAAGAAGCTATTGCTGAAACTATAGAAAGTGATGACATAAAATTAAAAATAATAGAGTTAACAGAAAAAAAATTTTTAAAAGTAGGTATAGCTAAAAGTTTAAAAAGTGATGAAAATAAACTAAAAGTTATTAGTGCACTAAATAATGAATTTGAAAAAGTGACTATTGCATTAACATTAAAAGAGGATGAAAATAAGTTAAAATTTATTATTTCTGCAAAAAGTGAACAAGATAAACAGATGATAGCACTAATCTTAAAAAATGATGAAAATAAGCTTAAGGCTATTGATTTAATAAAAGATGAGTTTAGAAAAGAAGCTATTGCTAAAAGTTTACAAGAGGATGAAAATAAATTAAAGGTTATTAGAAAAATAAAAAATAGTTTAATAAAAGCAAAAATTGCTAGAACTTTAAAAAAAGATAAAAGCAAAAATAAAGTTATAAAACTATTAGAAGAAGAACTAATAAAAATATACACTGATGAAGACAATGAAAGAAAAATAGAAATATTAAATTCAGTAAAAATTATAGCAGAAAGTTTACGAGAGGAAGAAAATAAATTAGAAATAATTGATATTTTACAAAATGATATTTTAAAAGAAAGGGTAGCTATTACTTTAAAAAGTATAGATAATAAAATAAAAGCTATTACTATGATAAGAGAGGATGTTGTTAAAGAAGCTATAACTAATACTATATATAGTGATAAACATAAAATGGAAGCAATTAGCTTAATAAAGAGTGAAGCCTGTAAGGCGAGAATTGCTGAAAGTTTGATAGAAGATGAAAATAAACTAGAAATTGTAAAGTTAATAAAAAGTGTAGAAGCTAAAGTAAAAATAATTATGACTTTAAAAAAAGACGAAAATAAGATAGAAGCTATAAAAAATGGAGGGTATTCTAATAAATATATTAATGAAATAAGAAAGACAATAAAAGATACTAAATTTATAATAGATAATTTGGAGATTTTTTTAGAAGAAGAGTGCCGGATTTAAAGAATTTATGGAAAAAGAAAAAATGCTTTTAAGAATGTCTAAAGATAATTATGATATTGCAAGAAACATAGATTTTAGAATACTTGAAGAAAAATATGTTAGGGCACTAGGAGAAGAAAAAATTAATTTAATTTCAAATTTTGATAATGTTCAGCAACAGATTTTAAGTTTAAATGATAGTGAATTAGAGATTTTAGGAAAATGTTTAGATTGTTTTGAAGAAGAAAATAACACAGATGATTGGACAGAACTTGCAAGTATATTATTAAAAAATATTAATCAATATGAAGTATTGATTGATAATTTAAAAGATAATAAAAGTGTTAGAAAATCAGATATAGTTTCTTTAATGAAAATAATGCAAAATCTTAATTTTTGTAGTATTACAAGTATTGAAGATGTGCAAAATTTTAAAGATGTTTCTAAAAAAAGATTACAAAAAATAATGGAGGATCCATATACATCAATAAGAGACAAGAAAAATGCAGTATATTTAAAAATATTTGGACATGATAGAAAAATTGCTAAAGAAAATATAAAAATGTTTGGAGAAGATATAGAAAAAATTGGTAGTGAAGAATATATAGCATATATAAAGGCACTAAAAGGGATTGAAGATATTTATGATGAAGATGTATTAAAAGAAATATTTGAAAGTTGTGAATGGCTACAAATTGACCCTGTTTCGATAAGAAAAAATTTAAAAAGGGAATTTTGCAAGATGTATAATGATGGTTTATACAAAGTGCCAGAAGATAAAGAAAATGAAGAAAATATTTATGAAGCAGGAACAGATTTTAAAATAATAATGACTTCTGTTAAAGCATTTGGTATGAAAACTAGAATAGATGGGAGTTATGAAGAGGATTGGAATAGACCATCATTAGAATCGCAATATTTTTGTACTAGTTATATAAGAAATGATATGATAGGAAGAGCACCAGTTTATTCTGTATGTTATGGTTTTTCTGAAATGCAAGAAGATTCTTTATTGATGGCAGGGATAGAAGATATTTATTCAGGAGGAAAGGAATTTGTAGCATCAGCATGGGGAGAACAAAAATATTATTCACCAGATGAACAGATTAATCATACAGAAAAATATAATGAAATAAATTTCAAAAGAATACAAGGAGAAGAAAAAAAACAACCAGATTATATATTAGTATTTAAAGAATATGGAAAGTTTCTAAATTTGGAAGAAGCAAAAAAGGCTCAAAAAGATTGGTGGGGATTACCTATTGTAATTGTTGATATTGATAAATGTTTAGAAAGTGAATATCAAAAAGTAGAAAATCTTATTGAGGAATATAAGAAGAGCAATAATCCTGAAGTTGCAAAAAATCTATTTCAAAAAGTAAGAAATAATAGGCAAACTAGAGGAAGTTTTGCTATAGGTTTAGAAGAAGATTTAGAAGAAATAAAGAAAAAAGTTGAAAGTGAACAAAAAAGAAATACATGTATTTCAGAAACTGGTGGAATAATGGACGTTGGAATAGAAGATTTTGCTATAAATTTAGAAGAGGTAAATGAAGCTGAAAGAAGGAAAGTAATTGAAAAAATAAACAGATTATATAAGATAATAGAAGGAGGAAAAGAAGGTGGAAGAGAAGAATAAGAAAGATAATGGTAGAGAAGAATTTATAAATGAAATAAAAATATTAGGTGGAAATGCAAAAAAAGCATTAGAAATAGTAAACAACTACAAAAATAAAGAAAGTAGAGACGAAGGAGAAGATAGATAATGCAAGAAACTTTAAAGCAATCTTTTTGCGAAGTTTATGAAATTTTATTACATACGGAAAAAACGTTATATGATAAGATTCCAAAAAGTTTTATAAATATGATAAAAGAAAATAAAGATCCGAATTATAATTGTAAAATAGATTTTACTAAAAGCATAAATGACCAAAATTTGCTAAAAGAAACAAGAGCTATTTTATCTTTGATTTATAGAGATTATTTATGTTCTAATGAAGAAAGAAAAAAGTTGATAATTAAAGGAAAACAAGAACTTGATGAATATGATAAGAAAATCAAGAAAAATTATAATGCAGATAATTTGTTCAAAGATAAAAAGAGCGTTACTAATATGGAAGGGAGTAATAAAGATTTTTTACCAACTGTAATACAGAAAAAATCAATATTTACAAAGGTTTTAAATTGTATAAAGAAGATATTTAAAAGAAGTTAGATGGAGTTACTAAAGGCAATATAGGTTAGCCAATGAATACAAGTTAGTATTCATTGGCATAGCCTACTTTATTTAATGTCTAACTATAATAAGATTTAGCTATACTCTTGATATTTTTGAGATTTTGGGGTATAATTTAGTAAATTTATAAGAAGAAAAGGAAGATGAACTATGAAAGCTATAGAGATTAGAAATAAATATTTAGATTTTTTTGTAAAACATGGACATAAAGTAATTCCATCTGCGTCATTAATTCCAGAAAATGACCCATCTGTATTGTTTACAACAGCTGGAATGCAACCTTTGGTTCCTTATTTATTAGGTGAACCACATCCAGAAGGAAAAAGAATTACTGATTACCAAAAATGTTTAAGAACAAATGACATAGATGAGGTTGGAGATAATAGGCATTTAACATTTTTTGAAATGCTTGGAAATTGGTCGCTTGGAGATTATTTTAAAGAAGAATCTATAAAAATGAGTTTTGAGTTTTTAACAAAAGAACTTGGAATACCAAAAGAAAAATTATCTGTAACAGTATTTGCAGGAGATGATGATTGTCCAAGAGATACATTATCTGCTGAATGTTGGAAGAATGCAGGTATTGAAGAATCTAAAATATATTATTACGGAAAAGATGATAACTGGTGGATTGCAGGAGAAGAAGGACCATGTGGACCTGATACAGAAATGTTTTATGATACTGGAAAGCCAGCTTGTTCAAAAGACTGCCAACCTTCATGTGATTGTGGAAAATATGTGGAAATTTGGAACAATGTTTTTATGGAATATTATAAAGATAAAAATGGATATAGAAAATTGGCTAAACAAAATGTAGATACGGGGTTAGGACTAGAAAGAATGACAATGCTACTTGAAGGTAAAGAAACTCCTTTTGATACAGAACTATTTAAGCCTGTTATGGACAAACTTAAAGAATTGCAAAAAGTTGATATAATAGAAAGTAGAAGAATTGTTGCAGAACATTTGCGTTCAAGTATGATGATAATTGCAGATGGAGGCAGACCTTCAAATTTAGATAGAGGCTATATTTTGCGTAGATTGATTAGAAGAATGATTAGACATATGAATAAATTACAAATAGATTTAACAGAAATATCAACTTTAATTGATTTAAATATAAATAATTTAAAAGAAATGTATCCAGAATTAGAAAAAAATAAAGAAATAATAAAAAATGTTATTTTAGAAGAAAAAAATAAATTCGTAAAAACTTTAGATAAAGGCGAAAAAGAGTTTATAAAAGAAATGAATAGAATTATAAGCAAAAATGAAAATGTAATTACAGGAGAGATTGTTTTCAAATTATATGATACATATGGTTTTCCGCCAGAAGTAACAAAAGATTTAGCAGCTGAAAATAATATGACAATAGATATGAAAAAATTTGAAGAATTATTTAAAGTTCATCAAGAAAAATCAAGAGCAGGAGCTGAACATAAATTTAAAGGAGGGCTTGCAACAACAGGGGAGATGGAAACAAAATATCATACAGCAACACATCTTTTAAATGCAGCATTAAAACAAGTACTAGGAAGCCATGTACATCAAAGAGGAAGTAATATTACAGCAGAAAGAATGAGGTTCGACTTTTCACATGATTCAAAATTGACTCCTGAAGAAAAGCAAAAGATTGAAGATTTAGTTAATGAGTGGATTAAACAAGCAATTCCTGTAGAAAGAATGGAAATGGAAAAAGAAAAGGCAATTGCAATAGGTGCGGAAGCAATGTTTGCAGATAAGTATGGAGATATTGTTACAGTTTATAAAATAGGAGATGTTTCTACAGAAATATGTGGAGGACCACATGTAAAAAACACAAAGGAATTAGGTCATTTTAAAATAAAAAAAGAAGAATCTAGTTCTTCTGGTGTTAGAAGAATTAAAGCGATATTAGAAGATTAATTAGAAAGGAAAATTAAAAATGGAAGATTGTTTATTTTGTAAAATTGTTAAAGGAGAAATTCCTTCTACTAAAGTTTATGAAGACGAAA
Source organism: uncultured Clostridium sp. (assembly GCA_900556865.1). GTDB lineage: Bacteria > Bacillota > Clostridia > TANB77 > CAG-508 > CAG-269. The sequence goes on from USQS01000010.1 coordinate 15,844, forward strand.
GTGTTTTAGCATTTAAGGATATAAATCCTGCAGCTACTATTCATATTTTAATTATACCTAAAAGGCATATTAGTTGTATGAATGATATTAAAAATGAAGATAAAGATCTTATTTTTAATATTCATTTGGCAATACAAAAAATTGCAGAAGAACAAGGATTTAAAGAAAATGGATATAGAATTATTGTAAATTGTGGTAAAGACGCTGGACAAGAAGTTATGCATTTACATTATCACATTTTAGCAGGAGAAAAATTTGGAGATAAAATTGTGTAATATTTATAATTTGGAACAATTACAAAGAGCTCAAAAGAATAAAATCTTTTGAGCTTGAATTTTAAGAAAGGAAGGATTCTAAAAGTGAGTTTAGTACAATTTTTTATAATATATTTAGTAATAATAAATTTTTTAGGCTTTATAATTATGGGAATAGATAAATTGAAAGCTAAAAGAGGAAGTAGAAGAATTCCCGAAAATACTTTATTCATGTTTACTATTTTAGGTGGAGGTGTTGGAACTATTTTAGGTATGTATATTTTTAGACATAAAACAAAGAAAAAGAAATTTACAGTAG
>USQS01000011.1 GCA_900556865.1 uncultured Clostridium sp.
CAGAAAAATTTAACCCGGCAATAGAGTTTACTGAAAAAGACATGATATCAATGCTATTTTATTTAGGGTATTTAACAATAGCGGGAGAAGAATTTGAAAGACCAGAATTAAAAATACCAAACCAAGTAATGAAAAATATATATTCAGATTACTTTATAGAATTTATTAATAAAATAATAGGAACAGAAATTCAAGGAGATTATAACGAAATAGAAAAAGAAATTGCATTAGAAGGAAAAATAAGTAAAACGGTAGGGTTGCTACATGAATATTTAGAAGGTTTGTCAAATAGAGATTACCAAGGTTTTGATGAAAAATATGTAAAGCTAATATTTTTCTGTATTGCAATGAATTTGAAATTTTTTAGAGTTAAATCAGAAATGGAAGTAAACAGAAAATATCCAGATTTATTATTAATACCAAGACAAGATTTAGATATGTATTATGGAGCTATGATAGAATTCAAATATCTAAAAAAGGAGAGAAAAATAAGCTAGAAGAAAAACAAAAAGAAGCCAAAAAACAAATAGAAGAATATAGTAATTTTGAAGAAATAAAATCAATACCAAAACTAAAAAAATACACAGTAATAGCTGTAAATGATGAGATTTTTGTAGAGGAGATAGTTTAACATATGAATTAGAAAATTTTTTCACAAATGTATAATTTTTTCCTAATTTGTCATAATAACAATATAAAACAAATTAAGGAGGATTTTATATGAAGGCAACAGGAGTTGTAAGAAGAATAGATGATTTAGGAAGAGTGGTAATTCCCAAAGAAATAAGAAAAACATTAAGAATAAAGGAAGGAGATCCTTTAGAGATTTTTACAGAAAAAGATGGTGGCATAGTATTAAAAAAGTATTCTCCAATTGGGGAACTTACAGAGTTTGCATCTGGGTATGCAGAAACATTATCAAAAACAACTGGGCATATTGCTTTTATAACAGATAAAGATACTGTTATTGCTGTATCAGGAGGACCTAAAAAGGAATATTTAGAGCAAAATGTAAGTGATGAGCTAGAACAATTAATGGAAGACAAAGAAGTTTATACAAGCAAAGAAAATAGTGATATTGCAATGCCTATAACACAAAATGATAATAACCAAAAAGTTGGAAAAGCTCAAGTTGTTTATCCTATAATATCAAATGGAGATACAATAGGAACTGTTATACTTCTTTCTAAAGAAACTAATACTAAAATGAATGAGGTTGAAAAAAAACTTGCTCAATCTGCAGCCACTTTTTTAGGAAGTCAAATGGAAGTATAGTAATATGAACCCTTCTTATTAGATAAAAGTTTAATAAGAAGGGTTTAATGTATTAAGAAGACACATTTTGACTGTATTTTAAAAATAAATGTAATATGAATGTAACATAAATGTAATATAAATATAATAATTATTTTATTAATTTATATTGACGAAAAAACAAAAATAGAGTAAAATAAAAAATGTGAAATAAAAAAAAGGAGATAATAAAAAATGAATAAAAAAATTAAAATTTTTGTTTCGATTATAGTCTTAATAGGAGTAATTACAATAGCAGGTTTTACATTAAAAATAAATTCTGCAAATAAAGGAATAAAAATAGAAGATCCTGGAACCTTGTATATTGGAGGAATAACAGATTTAATAATTTCACCAGAAGAAGGGTCAAGCATTACAGAAGAAGAAATAGAACAAAAATATAAAGATAATGAATGGCAATGGACTTCATCAAATGAAGATGTAATTCAAATACAAAATCCTGAAGAAGAAGAAGCAATTACAGCAGTAGGAGCAGGTACATCTACTATAAGAGTTGTAGATTCTGCTGGAAATTATGCGGGAGAAAGAACAATTACTATTCCTGAACCCAAAGTATCTTTTGAAGAAGAAAAATCTTCTGTATATGATAGCAAATATGGATTTTTAGTAAAACAAGGCGGAAAACAAGCTTTAACATTAAAGATTGAAAATTTAGGTTTAGAACCAATAATTGAATGGGTAGTAAGTGACAGAACTATTTTAAAAGTAATGGATAATGATTCAATAGAAGCACTAAAACCAGGCGTTGCAACTGTAAAAGCAGTTTTACATACAGCATATGGTGATTTTGAAACAAAAGAAATTAAATTTACTGTACCAGGAATAAAAATCAATAAAACAACAGCAACAATAAAGAAAGGAGAAACACTTGATATATCAGCAACTGTTATACCAGATGATGCCCAAATTACATGGACTTCTAAAGATAAAAATATTTTAGCTGTAGAAAATGAAAAATTTGTAGCTAAAAAAGCTGGAACAACAAAGGTTGTTGCAAAAATGACTTTAAACTTAAATGGTATAACATATGAAGATGAAGCAGAATGTCAAGTAACAGTTGAAGAAGATACACAAAATACCCCAGATGAAACAGAGCATATTAAATTAAGTTCAACATCTGAACGTTTATCTGTTGGAGCTACACTTACACTTTCTGCAATTACCGACCCTGAACAAGATGTTGTTTGGACAAGTAGTGATGAAAAAATAGCAAAACTTGTTGAGCCAGGTTGCGTTTATGGTGTGGCAGAAGGAACAGCGACAATTACAGCTACTACAGCAGATGGAAAATATTCTGCAAGTTGTAAAGTTACAGTTGTAGGTCAAGATTCTAATCAAGATAACAATGATAATAACAACAATAATAATAACAATAACAACAATAATAATTCAAATGATAATAAAAATAACACTTCAATAAATGGAAAAATAGATAATTCTTTAAGTAACAATAAATTACCATATACAGGTTTTACTAGTTTTTTAAAAGTTGCAATGGTTATTGTTATACTAGTTGGAAGTTCAATGTATATATTATATAGAAGATATAATGGTATAAAATAATTTTACATAAGAAGCAGGACTTTGTTCCTGCTTTTGTTTATATTAGAAAAGCTCTCCAAAGTTCCTATAATAAAAAAACAATGCACAGAAATTTGCAAAGCAAATTTCGCGTATGAACAAAGATGGGACATGTAAGAGTATCAAATATTTATTTTAGTAGTTTTCTATGTTAGGAAAGGGTTTGGATTTATGAAAGAAAAACTTAAAAAAATTTTTAAAAACAGAATTATTCAAATTATTTTATTTTTCATTTTTGTAATATGTTTATTACTATATGGACCATATGGTGGCTTTAGAGATTGGTTAATTACAACATCAATGACAACAATGAACCATAAATGGATAGCAAAAATGTTATATCCAGAGAGAATAATTGAAAATGTTTTAGAACAAAATAGAGTTCAGGAAATAGATGAAAATACAGATACTAGTTTAATTAATGGAACAAAAGCAAATTCTAATTTAGAAAATGAAATATTGCAAAAAAATAATGAAGATGACGTGTACAAAATAATAAATATAAAAGAAAGTAAATATACAGGAAAGTTAGCTGTTGTATATGATGCTTCGAGGGTTTCAACAGTTGCTACAAAAGACATATGGGAAAAAGGTGAAAATTTAGTTGATATGGCAAATAGAACAAATTCCGTTCTTGCAATAAATGGTGGTGGATTTTCAGATAATGAAAACACAGCTGGAATACCTGTTGGAATTACTTTTTCAAATGGTAATTTAGTAACTGAAAATAATTATGATGTTTCTGGTGGGTTTATTGGATTTAATACTGAAAATAAATTAATACTAGGAAAATATAGCAAAGATGAATTATTAAACTTAAATATTAGAGACCGGAGTTTCTTTTGGCCCGTTTTTAATTGTAAATGGGAAGGCATCTAATATTTATGGAAATGGTGGTTGGGGTAATGCACCTAGAACTGCAATTGGACAAAGACAAGATGGAATTGTGTTGTTTTTGGTTTTAGATGGAAGAAAGGCAACAAGGCCAGGAGCTGATATGAATGATATTATTAATATTATGAAAGACTGTGGTGCTTATAATGTGGCGAATTTAGATGGTGGAACTTCTTCTGCTATGGTTGAAAAAGGAGAAATTATTAATGACCCAATAGATAGTAGAGGAAAACATCAAACAAGACCTATTTCTACAGCTTTTGTTGTGAAGTAATGATATAACATTTAGCCCAAATTCAGACAATTTGGGCTAAATGAGTATATTAAAATAGTAGTAAGTTTATTATTTATTACTGTTTTTTCCTTTTGGAATTACAATTTCCTTTTTCTTTTTTTCTGTTTCTTCTTGAGTATTATCAAATTTTATATGTTCATAAACCGGAGAAATTTTTAAGTCATTACCATCTCCACTTAAAACTTCTATTTCTTTTTCTATATTAGTATCTTCATTTTTATCTCCCATAAAACCAACCTCCTTAATAATTTTATATCATATTATTTTTTAAAATTCAAGGATTTTTTTGTAAACAATCATAAATAATGTATGTAAAAAATAAAAATAATTAGGGGAAGATATAATTTATAAAATTCTTAACAAAATAATAAAAAAAATCCATAAAAAGGCTAGACAAAAAAAATTTTTTGATATATAATATTTTAGTAAAATTAGAAATAATTATTTCTTTTTACAAAAATATCTTTAAAAGGAAATAAGAGTTAGTATTATGGCTTATATACCTTAAGGAAGGAAGAGATGAAAATGAATTTAAAAAATGTATTAAAAGGAATTAAAGGTTTAAAAGCAAAAGGAGAGCTAGATTTAGAATTAGCAGGAATAGAAAGCAATTCTAAAAATGTAAAACAAGACTTTATGTTTGTAGCAATTAAAGGTTTTTCAGTTGACGGCCATGAATTTGTAAATAGTGCAATTGAAAATGGTGCTAAAGTAATTGTTGTTCAAGAAGGATGTGATTTGAAAAAATTCAATTTAAATGAAGATATAACATTAATTGTAAGCCAAGACACAAGAGAGTTTTTAGCTTTAGCGTCTAGTAATTTTTATAAAAATCCATCAAGTAAATTTAAATTAATTGGAATTACAGGAACAAAAGGAAAAACAACAACAACATTTATGATTAAAGAAATACTTGAAAAGGCAGGAAAAAAAGTTGGTTTAGTTGGAACTATTGCAACTTATATAAATGGAAAGAAAATTCAAGATTCAGATAGAACAACACCAGAAAGCTTGGAATTACAACGTCTATTTGCTAAAATGGTAGAAGAAAATGTTGAATATGTTGTTATGGAAGTTTCTTCACAAAGTTTAAAATTACATAGGGTAGATGGTTGCCAATTTGATATAGTAGCATTTACAAATTTATCTGAAGACCATATAAGTGAAAAAGAACATCCAGATATGCAAGATTATTTTGAATCAAAATTAAAATTATTTAAAATGTGTAAAACAGGGTTTGTAAATATAGATGATATACATGGAAATAAAATACCAGCAATGTTTCCAGAAAGCGACATTACAGCATATGGCATTGACAATACAGGAAACTTTTTAGCAAAAGATATAACAATAACAAATTCATATGTAGATTTTAAGGTAAAAATAACAGATAGAAATGAAAGAATTAAAGTAGATATACCAGGTAGATTTACTGTATACAATGCATTAGCTGCAATTGGAATTTGTAAAAAAATTGGAATATCAAGTGACATAATAAAAGAAGCTTTGGAAAAAATAAAAGTTCCAGGAAGATCTGAAATGATTGAAAATAAGCTAAACATTCCAATAATGATAGATTATGCACATTCGCCAGAAAGTCTACAAAATATACTTCAAGCTGTAAGCAGTTATACAAGAGGTAGAGTAATTTCTGTTTTCGGCTGTGGAGGAGACAGAGATTCTAGAAAACGTCCTATAATGGGTGAAATTTCAGGAAAAGTTGCAGATTATACAATAATAACTTCAGATAATCCACGTACTGAAGATCCAAAATTAATAGTAAATGAAATTGAAGAAGGAATAAAAAAGACAAAAGGAAAATATGAAGTTATAGTAGACAGAACAGAAGCAATAAAAAAAGCTATTAAAATGGCAAATAAAAATGACATCATTGTTTTAGCAGGAAAAGGTCATGAACCATACCAAGAAATTAATGGAGTAAAATACCCATTTGATGAAAGAATTATAGTAAATGAAATAATTAATAAAAAAACTTAAGAAAGGCAAATATAAAAAAATGAATTTTCAAACAGCAATATTGCTAATTAGTTTTGCAATAACAATAATATTAGCACTAATTATAATACCAATATTAAAAAAAATAAAAGTGGGTCAAATAGAAAGAGATGATGGACCAAAATCACACCTAAAAAAGCAAGGAACACCAACAATGGGTGGCATGATATTTATGTTTTCTATTTTAATTTGTACGATAGGAAGTTATATTTACTTTAGAACAAGAGGTGAAGTGGAACTTGTAAGAAATCTCATTCCTATGCTATTTTTAACAATTGGGTTTGGTATAGTAGGTCTTGTTGACGATTTTAAAAAGTTGGTATTAAAAAATACTAAAGGTTTAAGGCCTAGTTATAAAATGTTAGGGTTATTATTAATCTCAATTGCATATACGTTTTTTATAATGAAATTTACAAATCATGGAACTGAAATTATAATACCAATATTAAAAACATCAGTAAATATACCAACAATATTTTATATACCATTTGCAATACTTGTAATACTTGCAACAACAAATGCAATAAACTTAACAGATGGAGTAGATGGCCTATCTTCAAGTGTTTGTGCGATTATTATAACATGTTTAACTGTTATTGCAATGTTAAATAATGTGGTTGATGCAACAATTTTAGGAAGCATTACAGTAGGAGCAATTTTAGGATTTTTAATGTTTAATTTACATCCAGCTAAAGTTATGATGGGAGATACGGGGTCACTATTTTTAGGAGGAGTAATTTCATGTTTAGGTCTTTACTTAAAATTACCACTGCTTTTGGTTGTAATTGCATTAATACCAATATTAGAGACTTTATCTGTAATGATACAAGTATATTATTACAAAAGAACTGGAAATAGAATATTTAAAATGGCTCCACTTCATCATCATTTTGAATTATCAGGATGGAATGAAAACAAGGTGGTTAGAGTATTTTCAGTTATAACACTTTTGGTTTGTATAATAGGCATTTTAATTGTTTAAAAAATATTTTCCAATCTGGTTATACGTATGAAAGGATTGATATTAAAATTGGCAAAAACAAGTAATAAAAAAAAGAAATTTTCTAGTTTTTTAGATAATCCAATAGATTATACTTTATTAATAACGGTATTGTTATTATTAACGGTGGGGCTTGTTATGGTTCTTTCTGCAAGTTCTCCAACATCACTTTCAGAAAGTGGTAATAGTTATAAGTACTTTATAAAACAAGCAATATTTGCAGTATTTGGACTGTTTGCAATGGCTGCAATATCAAAAATAGATTATAGATTTTATAAAAAATTTTATAAAATAGCATATATTGCTTCTATTGTGCTACTGGTTTTAGTGTTGATTATAGGTAAAGAAGTAAATGGTGCAAAGAGATGGATAGGAACAGAAACACTTTCATTTCAACCATCTGAGCTTGTAAAATTTTGTATGATAATTTTCTATGCAGGAATCTTAACAAGAGATAGAGAAGAATTAAAACATTTTGTAAAAGGCTGGATAAAACATTTGGCATGGTTAATACCTATAATTGGGCTGTTATTGGCTGAACCTCATATGAGTGTTTCTATTGTAATAATTGGTATTGTAACAATTATGATGGTAATAGCAGGTTGTAAGTTGTGGCAAATGATTGTACCAGGTACTATAATAGGAATACCTTCATTGATTGCTTTGATAATATTTGAACCATATAGACTTTCAAGAGTAACTACATTTTTAAATCCCTGGAGTGATGAGTTAGGAAAGGGATGGCAGGTTATACAAAGTTTATATGCAATTGGTTCAGGACGGCTTTTTTGGAGCTGGTCTTGGTCAAAGTAAACAAAAATATTTGTACTTACCAGAGCCACAAAATGACTTTATTTTTTCTGTATTAGCAGAAGAATTAGGTTTTATTGGTTGTACTTTTGTTATAATATTGTTTGCAATTTTTATTTGGAGAGGAATATTAATTGCTATGAAGGCACCAGATATGTTTGGAAGTTTGGTTGCAACAGGAATTACTGCATTAGTTGCAATACAAGTTATTATTAATATTGCAGTTGTTACATCTTCTATGCCAGCAACAGGAATGCCTTTACCATTTTTTAGTTATGGTGGTACAGCTCTGTTCATTATGCTTTGTCAAATGGGAGTGCTTCTCAATATTTCGCGAGCTGGACAGAAAACATGATTTTTAGGAGTGATTTGTTTGAAGGTAATTATATCAGCAGCAGGAACTGCAGGGCATATTAACCCTGCTATTGCTATAGCAAATATAATAAAAAGTAAAGAAAAAGATTCAGAAATTATTTTTATTGGAACTGAAAGAGGTTTAGAAAAAGAACTTGTTCCAAGAGCAGGATATAAGCTTAAAACAATAGATGCTTATGGTTTAAGTAAAAAAATTTCTATAGATAATTTAAAAAAAATGTATAAAACTTTTAGGGGCATTGGTCAGGCAAAAAAAATAATTAAAGAATTTAAACCAGATATAGTAATTGGAACAGGTGGATACATTTGTGGTGGAACTATGGTTGCTGCTAAAGCTTGTGGTGTTCCAATTTTATTACACGAAAGCAATGCATACCCGGGAAAAGCTATAAAAATGTTAGCCAAAAAAGCAGATACCATTTTGGTTTCATTCCAAGACGCAGAAAAAAAATTAACAAATTGTAAAAATGTTATATTTACAGGAACTCCTGTTAAAATAAAAAAACAAGAATATGGAATTAACCAAAGAAAACAAATTATAGAAAAGATTGGGCTAAATGCTTTAAAGCCTATAGTTCTTGTGTTTGGTGGAAGCCAAGGAGCACAAAAAATAAATGAAGCAATAATTGGAATTATTGAAACTGGTAAAAATATTAATTATCAAATTTATTGGGCAACAGGAAACAAACAATATGATATAGTAAATAAACAATTAAAAGATAAAAAAATAGATATAGAAAATATTTCAAATTGTAAAATTGTTCCATATATATATAACATGGAAGAAGCTGAAAATATTGCAGATGTTATTGTTGCAAGAAGTGGAGCAATGACGGTTACAGAAATAGCAAATTTGTCAAAAGCTTCTGTTTTAATTCCACTTCCAAGTATAAGTAATAATAGGCAAATTGATAATGCAAAAGTTTTAGAAAACTTGAATGCTGCAAAAATTATTGAGAATAATAATTTAACAGCAAACAATTTAAATGAAGCAATAGAACAGATTGTTTTAGATAAAGAAAAATGTAAAAAAATGGGAGAAAATGCACATAAAATTTCTTTAGAAAATGTTGAAGAAAAAATTTATGCAGAAATAAAAAAATTGGTTAAATAAATGAAAGGGATGGGAATGTGAAAAAAAACACACCATTAAAAATAGTCCTAATTGTATTTATTACAGAAATAATAATTTTAGTAGGATTAGGTATTGCATTGCAAAACAAAATAGTTACTCTTCATAGTAAAATTGAAACAGAAGAAGTAACAAGTTTAAATGATGTTAATTCTAAACTTGTTGATCTATCTAAAGAAGTTGATGTAATTTTAATTATAGGAAGTGTTGCTTTTGTTGGAATTGCAATAGGGCTAAGTATATATATGTCAAAGGTAATTGTTTACCCATTAAATAAACTCTTAAAAAGTAAAGATGAAGAAAAATCTACAGAACAATTTGAAATGCGAAAAATTTTACTTCATACAACAGAAGGAATAATTGTTTTTGACAGAAGTGGAAAGATTGCACTTATAAATCCAGCTGCCAAAAAGTTGTTACAAATAGCTCCAGAAGATGAAACTTTTGAAGATATTTTTCATAAATTTGATAAAAGTATTAATATGGAGAAAATAATTTATTTAGATAACTGGACTTCAACTACTCAAAAAATTAAAGTGGAAGATATTGAAATAAGTGTATTATTTTCGCCTTTTAGAGATAAACAAAATATTCCAGCCGGTGTCATTGCCTTTATTCCAGATGTTGTAGAACATGCAAGACTAGATAAGATGCAAAAAGAGTTTGTAGCAGATGTATCACATGAGCTAAAAACGCCAATAACTTCTATTATGGGTTATGCAGACACTCTTTTAGAGGGCGAATATGATAGACAAACACAAAAAGAATTTTTAGGTGTAATTGCAACAGAAGCAAGACGTATGGCAAGATTGGTTACAGATTTATTAGAACTTTCAAGGTTAGATAATAATAAGAAAAAAACAAGAAAAGAAAGTTTTGATTTAGGACAACTTGTTAAAGATTGTCAAAATAAGCTTGCAATTGAAATAAAGAAAAAAGGTCATCTTGTAGAAAATTTTGTAACGGCAGATGTTCCACCTGTATTTGCAGATAAATATGATATTGAAAGAGTTGTTTTAAATATTTTAACAAATAGTATAAAATACACCAAAGATGGTGGGAAAATAAAAATATATGTTGGTTTTGTATATAATGATGCATATATAAAAATAATAGATAATGGAATTGGAATTCCAGAAGAAGATTTAAATAGAATTTTTGAAAGATTTTATAGAGTAGATAAAGCTAGAAGTAGAGAGTTTGGAGGAACAGGACTTGGTCTTTCCATAGCAAAAGAGATTTTAGATAAAAATGGTGGATCAATTGATATTAAAAGCAAAGTAGGGAAAGGAACAGAGGTTGTAATAAAAGTTCCGACAAAAAAGTAAAAAAAATGTAAAAAAAAAGAAGGAAAAACTTTTTTTTTGAAGAATAATATATTAGTACATAAAAATAAAAAATATGTACAAAATAATTATATACTTAAAGAAAGAGGTGCTTATAAATGCAAATTACAGACGTACGTTTAAGAAAGGTTAATTCAGAAAACAGAATGAAAGCTGTTGCTTCAGTAACATTTGATAATGAATTTGTAATTCATGACATCAAAGTTATAGAAAGCCAAAATGGATTATTTATTGCTATGCCAAGCAAAAAAACTCCAACAGGAGAATTCAAAGATATAGCTCATCCAATTAACCCAGAAACAAGGGAAAAAATTCAAAATGCTATATTAGACGCTTACAATGCTCCAGAAGAGACTGTAGCTGAATAATTTGGAAAATGTAATAATAAAAGGGTTATTTTTAATAATCCTTTTTTTTAGCTAACTAATGTTTTTATGAAAGGAATATAAAATATATGGAAAATAAATGGTTTAATAAAACTGCAAGTGAAGTTAAAGATATCTTTAATACAGATTTAAAAAATGGTTTAACAAATTCAAAGGCTAGTGAAAATCTAGAAAAGTTTGGATTTAATGAACTTAAAGCACAAAAAAAGGTCCCTTTAATTATTAAATTTTTAGAACAATTTAAAGATTTTATGATAATAATTTTAATTATAGCTGCAATTGTATCAGGGGCAATATCTATTGCACAAGGAGAAAAAATTACAGACTCGGTTATAATTCTAATTGTTGTTATTGCAAATGCAATAATAGGAGTAGCACAAGAGGCAAAAGCTGAAAAGTCTTTGGAAGCATTACAAAAATTAAGTGGACATGAAGCAAAAGTTATAAGAGATGGTTCAGTTTGTGTTGTTCCAGCAAAAGAACTAGTTCCAGGAGATTTAGTTGTTTTAGAAACAGGGGATTATGTACCTGCAGATTTAAGAATTACAGAGGCAATTAACTTAAAAGTTCAAGAAGCTTCTTTAACAGGAGAATCGGTTCCAGTAGAAAAAGAATCTGCGAAAATAGAAGAAGAAGATATTCCAATTGGAGATATGAGAAATATGCTTTTTTCTTCAAGTTTGGTTACCTATGGTAGAGGAAAAGCAATAGTTGTAGAAACTGGTATGAATACAGAAGTAGGTAAAATCGCGGGAATGTTAAGTAATACTCAAAAACAAGAAACACCATTACAAAAAAAGTTAAATTCTTTAGGAAAAACATTAGGAATAGTAGCTTTAATTATTTGTGCTGTAATTTTTGTTGTGGGAATACTTCAAGGTAGAGAAGTAATAAATATGTTTATGACAGCTGTAAGCTTGGCTGTTGCTGCAATTCCAGAAGGATTAGCTGCTGTATCTACAATTGTTTTAGCAATTGGTGTACAAAAAATGGTTAAGAAAAATGCTATTGTAAAAAGGTTACCCGCAGTGGAAACTTTAGGTAGTAGTACTGTAATTTGTTCAGATAAAACAGGAACTTTAACACAAAATAAAATGACCGTTCAAAAAATGTTTGTAGATGATAATATATATGATATGACAAATATAGAAGACATAACAAAATATGAAAATGCAAATCAGGAAATAAAACTTTTAGTGTATAATGGAATGTTGTGTAATGACACAAAAATTTCCGATACGGGAGAACTTAAAGGAGACCCTACAGAAACAGCACTTGTAGATATTGCTTTAAAATTAGGATTTACAAAAAATATTTATAATGAAATGCCAAGAGTAGATGAAATACCTTTTGATTCTGAAAGAAAATTAATGACAACTGTTCATATGGTAAATGGTAAGTATATAGTATTCACAAAAGGCGGAATAGATGAACTACTTGCTAAATGTACATCATATGTTCAAGAAGATGGAGTGCAAAAACAAAACTTAAATGAATATAAGTATAGAATAAATGAAGTTAATGAAACAATGGCTAAAGATGCATTAAGAGTTTTAGGGTTTGCATATAAAGAATTAGATTATAAACCAGAAGTGCAAGATTTAGAAAAAGATTTAATTTTTGTTGGAATGTATGGAATGATAGACCCACCAAGAGAGGAAGCTAAATTAGCTGTCGAAAAATGTAATTCAGCAGGGATAAAAACCGTTATGATTACAGGAGATCATAAAATTACTGCAACAGCAATTGCAAAAAAATTAGGAATTTTAAAAAATGAAAATGAAGCAATTACAGGTCAAGAATTAGATAAATTAACAGATGAAGAATTAGAAAAAAATATAAGAAATTATTCTGTATATGCAAGAGTTGCACCAGAACATAAGGTTCGTATTGTAAAGGCTTGGCAAAAACAAGGAGAAGTTGTTGCAATGACTGGAGATGGTGTAAATGATAGCCCAGCTTTAAAACAAGCAGATATTGGTTGTGCAATGGGAATTGTAGGTACAGATGTGGCAAAAGAAGCAGCTGATGTTATTTTAACAGATGATAATTTTGCAACCGTTGTTTCTGCAGTTGAGGAAGGAAGAAGAATTTATGACAATATTTTAAAAGTAATTCAATTTTTACTTTCAAGCAATATTGGAGAAATTGTTGTATTGCTTTTGGCAACCTTGGGAACTACACTTTTTGCAAAATGGTTTGGAATTACAGATATTGGGCATTTAGAAATTTTACTTCCAATACACATTTTATGGATTAATTTAGTTACAGATTCTTTGCCTGCTTTAGCTTTGGCGTTTGATCCAGCAAATGAAGATATAATGAAAAGAAAACCAGTAAAACCAAGTAAAGGAATTTTTACAAAATCAATGACTTATAGAATTATTTATCAAGGTATAATGATTGGTGTTCTTACTTTAATAGCTTTTATGATTGGACTTGCTTCAACTACAGAGGCAATTGATGGATTAACTTTAGACCAATCTAAAATAGAAGTAGGACAAACTATGGCTTTTATGGTTCTAGCACTTTCAGAACTTGTTCATGTTTTTAATATAAGAGATAATAATAAATCTATATTTAAGACAAAAGTATTTAATAATAGCAAACTTATTTGGGCAATTTTGGTAGCTGCAGCATTAATGTTTGTTGTGCTTTTAGTTCCACAATTAAGAGAAGTATTTAGCATACCTGTTCTTCCAACTTCAAATCTTTTAGAAATAGTTATATTGGTATTAGCACCAATTTTAATTGTAGAGATATTTAAGTTATTTAAAATAAATTCTTTAGAGAAAGAATAGAGTTGTTATTTTAAAACTCTTAATATAGGCTCCAAATGGTTTTGGAGTCTTTTTATATGTTTTAATAAGTATTAATGTTATTAATGTCCGCTTTTTTGTGTGATTTACAGAAATATTTATGTTATGCCATGAAATATTCTTGAAAATTATGTAAATTAAATTTAAAAATCGCTTGCGTTTTATGTAAAACTATGATAGAATATAGGTGTTCGGAAACCGATTGCAAAAAAAAGCACTCTCTGTAGGGAGTGCTAGAAAGGATGGAAAAAAAACACATGAAGAGGAATAACAATTATAATGAAATTGGCCTTCAAAATATTAAAAAATTGATGGGCCTCTTAAGGGGACGGTCGGGCAACCTGACCGAACTTGAAGTTGAAAGCAATGGCCTGAAAAGGGCGGTAAAAAAGTTGCCGTCTGATTCCAAGATGGCTGTAGAGAAGTTTTTTCTTAAAAAAGAGAACTTGTATGAAAAATACTGCGTTATCCTTGGACCCAAGGATGAAGAAATCTTGGCATGGAAAGGAGGTCATCCTCCTCATATTGAGGGGATGGCGAAGACGGCATTTGAAGCTATCTCGTTGCTACAAAGACCCCGAAGCGTCATGTTATATGACGAAAAATTCAGAAAAATTTGCAAAGACCTTCTTAAAGAAGGAAAGGAAAACGAAGAAATCCTTTGGATTGAAATTTACCTGACCTTTTTTAAGTCAGGTGCTTTCTTCTTTTTTGATAAAGAAGGAGAAATAGCAGATAAGGAAAGAGAAAAGGATATTGCTATAGATAGCGTATCCATCATCTCAAAGTATGCAAAGAAAGTTATGCTCAAAAGAAAGCGGCCACTTCGATTAGGAATTGTCAAGGACTGGTTTACCAATGCCTTGACGCAGGAGCAGCAGAAAGAACTGCTGCTTGCAATCGGAGAAAAACCCCCGAGGAAGCTGGGAGTAGGAACCCCTAACAAAATGTTGACCTTCGCAGAAGCGAGAAAGATTAAAGCTAATCTTTTTAAGAAAGGTCCTTGGCGTGTGGCAGAGAGACTCATCGAGGGGTATTACGAACCCCTTACGGGCTTGTCGACCTTGAGGGGGAAAGCTAACTATGATTGGATGAGAACAACGGAAGCTTATGCTTCCGCAGGATACGAGGTTTTCCCCAATGGGGAAAAGCTTGAAAAGTACCGAATCCCTGAGGTGAAAAACTCTTTTGAGTTTTTCGATCTTGAGGAGGTCCTCTGGTTAAATAGATGGGGACCCAATAAATAATCCATCCGCCCTCCCCCTTAATA
>USQS01000012.1 GCA_900556865.1 uncultured Clostridium sp.
TTGGATAAATTTTCCTATATGCCATAGCAATTGGATCTGTTCTATCTGTTATATAATATTTCATTTCCCCGGTATAGCTATTTATTATTACTTTTATAGAATTTCTTATATAATTAATTCCTCTTTTTTGACCATTATAAGCAATCTCTGTATATGTAGAATATGGGTAGCTACTAGAAACTGTATAAGCATCTAAAATCCAATAAATATCCCCATTTTCATCTACTACTGTGTATGGACTTTCATCATACACAACATCTGGAAGTGCAAGTTTTGCTCTTTTTATTATATTTCTATTTATTAAAACTTTGCTTTCAGATGTTACCGAACTTGCAAATGCTAAATTCATGTTTTTTTCTTTTATTCCTAAAATTAATCTATCTAAAAATTTTAAAGATAAACCAGAATTTCCAGCATAATTTGTTTCATATTCTTTCTCACTATCTGCATAATCAAATTCCTTTTTGTTTTTTGCATTAGTTACAACAGTTGTATTAGTTTCTAAACCATAATATATTTGTGGTCTAGAAATTTTTATTTTTTCTTCTTTTCCATTTATGTCATTTTGAATATATTTTATTTCACCATTTTTTAAAGCCTCTGTTGCTGATGTGAAAATCAAGCCATAGCCATGTGTATATTCATATGTTTTACTATTATATGTTCTTGCATTATTTACAATTTCTCTTGGAGATGAGTAAACCAAATTATTTTTTCCATCTATATTATAATTTAAAATTTTTGCTGTTTTATATGTATAATATCCTGTTCCTTTTTGGCTTTCTTCTAATGTTTCTAAAACATTTTCCTTTGGAATAATGGCTGTATTGTTTATTATTTCTTCATTATTTTTAACCTCATCTACACTTACAGTTCCTGTATAATTTATATTTTGCATATCACAGTCAATTGCATATGCCTTTTTTGTTGAAGATATATTTTTTTCAATATATATTTTTTCTTTGTCAAACTCATTTGGGTTTACAAATATTAAATCAAACAAAAGCATAAAAATAAATAATGCAACTAAATATATTGGAATAATAGCTAAATCTTTTAGTACTTTAGTTTGATTAGCATTTTTCATACTTTTTACAGCTCTAAATACTGAAATTAAAATAATAATAGCAAGTATATTATACCCCCAATATTTAACCGTACTATCTACAAAACCTGCTCCTGCAAGTTTTATGTTATTATCTGTCGTTAAAAAATTATCATAAACAACATCCATTGCACATATACAAATATAAAGCGCAAAACCTACTGCAATAAATTTTATATTTTTATAAAGTGATTGCATAACTGGACTTTTCTTTAAAGTTTGTCTATCTACTCCATCAAAAAATTTGTTAAGTACAATAACATAATATCCAAAAGAATATAATGTAATTGCAACAAAAATACCTATAAAATATAATACTATCAGCTTTAACACTGGCTCTATAAACATAAAAAATGATATATCTAAATTAAAAATAGGATCACGTTCTCCAAAACCTACTTTACTTATAGCAAGCACTATATTAGATGTATACATATTTGCAACAATTATACTCTCTATTGCAGATACAATAAGTGCAATAGATTTATTTGGAAGTTTTGGCATTTGCTTTTTTTCTTGGTCAAAAAATGTTTTTAATCCTTTTTTTATTTTTCTTCCTGTAAAATATAGCACTGTATACATAAAAACAAAATTCACTATAAGTACTATATATTTTGATATTTGTCTTGTAGTAAATGCTGAAACATATTTTTCTCCGAGTTCTTTATACTCTAAAAAATTTCCTCTTATATTTATATAAGTAACCACACTCAATAGTAGTAAAAACAATATTACTAATATTACTCTAATATTTATTTTTTTCTTTTTTTCCACAGCTTCCTCCTCTCTCCTACTTCTTATATAATTGCCTTTGAAAAATCTTTACTATTAAATATTTCCATGTCGTCAATTTGTTCTCCAACTCCAATAAATTTTACAGGAATTTTATTTTCTTCTACAATACCAACAACTACTCCACCTTTTGCAGTACCATCTAGTTTTGTAAGCACTAAACCTGTAACTTCAGTTTCCTCTTTAAATGCTTTTACTTGATTTATTGCATTTTGACCTGTTGTACTATCTATTACAAGTAGTACTTCCTTGTCGCAACCTTCCATCTCTCTTTCTATTACTTTTTTTATTTTACGTAATTCATCCATTAGATATTTTTTATTATGCAATCTTCCAGCTGTATCCACTATTAATACATCTGCATTTTGCTCTTTTGTTTTCTTTATTGCTTCATATACAACAGAAGCAGGGTCATGTCCTTCTTCTTTTTTTACAATTTCACAATTTGCTCTATTTGCCCATATTTCAAGTTGCTCTACAGCAGCTGCTCTAAAAGTATCTGCTGCTGCAATAACAACACTTTTTCCTTCCTTTTTTAGTCTATTTGCAATTTTACCAATAGAAGTTGTTTTTCCAACTCCATTTACTCCTACAACAAGTATTACAGAAGGCTTTGTATCTAATTTAAGAGAATTGTCTACATCATCAAATATTGATTCAATTTCTTCTCTTAAAGCTTGTTTTACATCTTCTTGTTCTTTTAAATTTTCTCTTTTAATTCGTTTTCTTAAATTGTTAACAATTTTTTGAGATGTATCCATTCCCATATCTGACAAAATAAGCACTTCTTCTAGTTCATCTAAAAAATCTTCATCAACTTTTCTAAAATTACTAAATACATTATTTATTTTAGAATCAAAAGATTCTTTTGTTTTATTTAAACCTTGTTTTAATTTTTCAAAAAAACCCATTTTTAATCACAATCCTTTTCTAGTTCTTTATACCTTTTTATTTTCATAGTAGAGCTTTTTTCAAATTCGCCTTCTTTAATTTCTAATTTCTTTACTGCTTTAAATGATTCAAGTTTTTTATTTTCTTCTTTTATTTTTTTCCATATAATTTCATGTATTTCTTCTTTAGTTTTTTCTCCATATTTCTCTTTTATTTTGTTAAAATCTGGAATTACTCTTGCAGTAATAATTAACTCTTTTTCTTCTCTTTTACTATTTTTTTCTGGCTTTTTACCATAAACCATAACTTCTTTTATTTCTTCTATTTTATCTAACAACATCTCTATTTCTTCTGGATAAATATTTTTTCCATTTTGTGTTACAATTACATTTTTACTTCTTCCTGTTATAAAAATATATCCATCTTTATCCATATATCCAACATCTCCAGAATGAAAATAGCCATCACTATCTATAGCTTTTTTTGTTTCTTCTTCATTTTCATAATAGCCTATCATTAAAGTTGGACTTTTGATTAGAATTTCTCCTTCTCCATTTTCGTTTGGATTATTTATTTTAATATCTGCTTGAACAATAGGTTTTCCTACAGAACCAATACATGGTTTATATTCTGGCGTTAAAGCTGCAATAGGCGCTGTTTCAGTTAAACCATACCCTTGTAAAAAAGTTATTCCAACCCCATCTAGCCAATCTCCAACTTTTCTATCTATTGGTGCAGCTGCAGAAACAATTATTCTTAATTTTCCACCCAAATTTTCATATATATCTTTAAAAACTTTTCTTTTAATATCAATTCCTGTTGTTTTTAATGCATTTGTAACATTTATCATTGATTTTACAATTTTATCTTTTTTGCTTTCTACTATTTTTTCATTTATTTTTTTATATAAGTTTTCTACTAATAATGGAACTGTTAAAATTGCAGTTGGGCTTGCCTCTTGTAAATTTGGAACAATGTATCTTAAGCCTTCACATATAGCAATAGAAGCTCCTTGTGATATTGGGTATAGAAAACCAATCGTAGATTCATAGCAATGATGAAGTGGTAATACCGAAAATAGCCTGTCTGAAGGATATAATTTTACATATGCAGTAACGGCATTTATGTTTTCTGCTAAATTTCTATTATTTAACATAACTCCTTTTGCTTGTGATGTTGTTCCAGATGTGAAAAACAATATTTTAAATTCTTCTGGGTCTATTTCAATTTGGTTAAAACTCTCATCTCCTGATGAAATTAATTTTTTTCCAGTATCTATTAAAAACTCTAAACCAACATCTTTTCCATCTAACTTTTTGTCTGACTTCATTTCTATAAAATATTCTACTTCTGGTACTTTTTCTTTTATTTCTCTTATATCATTTGCTTTTTTAGAAGAATAAATAACTGCTGTTGCCTTTGACCTTTTTATAATATTTTCTAGCTCATTTACAGGTAATTCTCTATCTGTAGGTACTGCAATTCCAACACCACAAAGCATTGCCATGTAAGATACATACCAACCATATTGTGTTTCTCCAACAATTACAACTCTTTTATCTTTTAAATTTAACATCTTTATTAAAGATGTTCCTAAAGCCCATATGTCATTTTTAAATTCTGAATATGTAATTATTTTGTATGCTTCTTTATGCGATGGTTTTTCTAGTATGCAATCTTCTTTTGGGTATTTTTTAACACTTTCCAAAAAAGCTTCTTTTATTGTTTTATAGTTTGTTTTATCTTCATAAGGTGTATTTCTTTTTTGTTTTGTATTCTTTTTTTGTAATTTTTCATAATCTATTTCTTCTAATTCATTCATAACATCCATTTTCATTTTATTAAATTTTATTTTTGGCATTTTAAAATCTATTATACTCATATATTACTTATTCCCTCCTAAAGTACAACCCCTCTTAAAAATTTTATAACTTTTTAAGGTTTCTATTTTCAAACCGTACATAATATTTTTTCCATAGTATTTTATCACATTTTCAATTTATTTGCAATCCCTATATTTCTTTTGTGTATGAATAATTTATGATATGATCACCCTATAAAATTAACTTATGAAAAGTTCACCCTGTGATATAATGAAATATTGAAACAATGATAAATAATAAAAAACATTAATAATAGAAAAATATTTTTATTTTATCTTGATCTTTTAGGTTAATTTATTTTTTCTTAATAAAAAATAAATTAGCAACTTGTATATTTTTTGGTAAATTTTTACAATTTTCAACTTTTCGTTTTCAAATTAAATTATTTATTTCATCTTTAAAAACCATAGTTAGTACACAGTTGTGTCCCTAGAAAATTCTGATATTGACTTTTTTAAAGTTTTGTTCTATCATAAAAACATAGTGAGATTTTTTTACATTTTTTTCCAAAAGAATTGAATGTAAAATTTTTCCATCTTATTTAAGGAGGATAAAAAAATATGTTTAATTTTGTATTATGTGATGATAATATTGATACTTTAAATAAACTATCTTACATGTTTGAAACTATATTTATAAAAAATAACCTAAAAGCGCAAATTGCTTTTAAATCTACAAAAGATTCTGAAATACTTAAATATGTGAATCAGAACCGTTTTGATGCAATAGTTTTGGATATAAGTTTGCATGGTAAATTAACAGGATTACAAATTGCAGAAAAAATTAGGAGCCAAAACAAAGATTGTTTTATAATCTTTACAACTGGTCATTCTGAATATGTATTTATGGCTTATAAATACAAAACATTTGATTATCTTTGTAAGCCTATACTTCAAGATCGTTTAGAAGAAACTGTTTTAAGACTACAAGATGATATAAAAAATAGAGCTTCTAGAAAAAAATATGTAAAAATAGATGATAAAAACACTTTCATAGATGCTACAGAAATTCAATATATAAAACGTGATGGTATGAAAATTATATTTCATACAACATCTGGAGATATTGATACTTACAGCTCTTTTAACAAATTACAAAATAGACTTCCAAATAATTTTGTAAGATGCCATAAGTCTTTTATTGCTAATATTAACAATATTATAAAATTTGAACCTGAACATAATAAAATTCTTTTTACAAATAACCAAAAATGTGATGTAGGTCCTAAATACAAAAACAATTTTATGGAGGCGATTGAATACTATGGAAATATTAAATAATATATGGGTTTTGCTAACAACAGAAAGTGAAATTTTGACCAAAATAATTTCTTCTCCAACCGCAATTATTGAATTATGGTTAGATTTTTTGCTTTTTACATCAATATTAAAAATAAGTTATAAAAAATCAGAAAAATGGATTTATATTTTAAGTTTATCTTTAATTTCACTAATTTCTGAATTTTTTGTACAACAGCCATTTAATCTTTTTGTAAATTATCCTTTAAAATTTATTGCAATAAAACATATTTTTAAACAAAAGAATCTAAAAACCTTATTAGCAGTAATTATTCCAACTATAATTTTTGCTTTAGTTGGTACTTTAATACTAAATCCATTTTTAACTTTTTTACATATAGATTATTTGCAAACGCAAAATATTCCTATATATAGAATACTTTACTTATTTATATTTTATATTATAATTTTATCAATTCTTATATTTATAAAATTGAAAAATCTAAAATTAAATGTTTTAGAAGAATTTTCAAAAGATAATAATAGGCTAATTACCTTAAATATTATATTTGGATTTTTAATAATATGTATACAATCTGTTTTAACTGTTTATTATGTTAGTATAGTACCTGTTCTAATAACACTTTTAAACTTTGTATCTTTATTTTTATACTTTTTTATAAGTCTTTTCAGTTTAAAAAAGACAATGAAACTACAATTAACAACTGCTGAATTAGAAAATGCTGAACATTATAACAATTCTTTATCTGTTTTATATGATAATGTAAAAGCTTTTAAACATGATTTTGATAATATGGTGTTTACAATAGGTGGTTTTGTAGATACAAATGATTTAGATGGATTAAAAAAATACTATAAAGATTTAGTAAAAGATTGCCAACATGTTAATAGTATTGCTTTATTAAACCCAAATGTTATAAATAATGGTGGTATTTATAACTTACTTATGACTAAATATAAAAAAGCACAAGAACTACAAGTTAAAATTGATTTAGAAATTTTCTTTGATTTTACCAAACTACATATGCCTATTTATGAGTTTGCTAGAATTCTTGGTATATTAATTGATAATGCAATTGAAGCTGCAAATGAAACTTTAGCTAAAAATGTTAAAATTCTAATTAGAAATTCTGTAAACACAAATACACAAATAATTTGTATTAGTAATACTTACCCAAATAAGGAAGTAGATATAAACAAAATTTTTGAAAAAGGTATTTCAGAAAAAGAAAATCATCAAGGTATGGGATTATGGGAGGTTAAGCAAATTCTTTCTAAAAATAATAATATTAATTTAATTACTAATAAAGATGAAAAATATTTTAAACAACAACTAGAAATTTATTATTAATAACTATATTTAATTATTAGAAAATGACGTGATCGAATTTTAATTCAATCATGTCATTTTCTTACCAAAGTATAATAAAGTATAATATTAATTAGAACCTACTAAATTAGTCTTTTTTTATAAGAGATTTAGGCATTTTAGGTTGGTGTAACACCCATAGAAAGTGGCATGCTGTATTAGTAGATTTTGCGTATTTTTCTGCAATTCTAGCTAAAAATTTTAACATAACTAATTCCTCCCTTAATATGTATTATATAAAAAAAGATTCGCCGGCCAAATTCTTTTTATTATATTCTATATATTCGTAATTTGCTCTTTTTCATATATTTCATAACCATATTCATTTTTTGTTAGCTTATATGCTAATCGTGTAATCATTATGCTTTGAGCTAAATTACTAAAAACTAATATATTGGAAATTTCATTATTTTTTATTATACATGCCAATATAATTCCAATCGAAAGGAATATGTAAGATAATATTTTCTTTTGTTTTCTTTCTTTTTTTCGGAGTATAGGCACATTTACTGTATCAGCTGGTGCATATAAATAACACATAAACATTCCTAAAATCCAGACTGATAATGCAGTTATATATTTTAAAGTTTGGTTGTAAAAAATGATATAACAAGATAGTTTGGCTATACCACAGTAAATTAAAGTTGTTGACACTATACATCCTATATGTGTTTTTAAATGAAAGCCCCCAGAAACTGCCCTATATGGTAATAAAAGTATAACTGTTAATAAAGTTAATCTAAAAACTCCTATTAAATAGGCTATTCCTAAAACAATAAAATTTTTTGGAATTTCACCTATAATTATATGTAATCCATATTCTATAGCTTCCGCTCTTTCATCATCAACTTCAGGCATTTCTTTTCGTATTTTATTGGTTATCGACAAACAGATTTTATCTATCATATTTATCACCTCACTCATCTTAAGTTAATTAAATTTTATCATAATATTTTAATTTGTACATAGTTTTTTTACGAAAAGCCCATATGGTTTTATGAAAATATATTTTATTCTTTTGTAAAACAATTATTAAGGTTTGTAAAAAAAGCATACAAAAAAATTCCTTATTAAACTTTCTGTCTAATAAGGAAATCTTATTTTTATTCTTCAGGCGTTATATATTCTAAAGTACCTGGAATAACTAAATCTATAAATACTATTCCATTTAAATGGTCTATTTCATGACAAACTGCTTGTGCTAATAAATCTTTTGCTTTTAATTTAACCTTTTTTGCTTTTCTATCATAATATTCAACAATTACCTCTGTTGGTCTTATAACCTTTCCAAATTCATTTGGAAAACTCAAACACCCTTCTTCACATTCTTTAGAACCCTTCGTTTTTAATATTTTAGGATTTATTAATACATATGGTTCCTTTCCATCTTCAACATCTATAACTATTATTTGTTTCAACATTCCAACTTGAACAGCAGCTAGTCCAACTCCATTGTAATGATACATCGTTTCTAACATATCATCTATTAAGTTTTGATTCTTTTCTAATAATATATCACTTTCAGCAACTTCTCTTGATTTTTTTCTTAAAATTTCATCTTCCTGCTTTCTTATACTTCTTAATGCCATCTTATTTTTCTCCTTTTTGCTTAATTTTTAAATATACTTCCTATTTTAATACTATTTCCTCTTAAAAAGTCTTCTATGCTCATTCTTTTTGCATTTTCGCCTTGAATTTCTAAAACTTTTATTATTCCATCTTTTGCTTTTATATACAATCCATTTTTACAGTTTGATAATAAAACTTCACCATTTTTTTTACTTTCATCAAAAAGATCATCTGATTTATCTAGAACATCTACTTTCCATAATTTTATTTTTTTATTTTCTAAAGTTGAATATGCACCCATTATAGGATTTAAACCTCTTACTAAATTTTTAATTTGCTTTGCTGTTTGGTTTTCCCAATCTATGTTTGCCATTTGTTTTTGTAGCATTGGAGCCATTGTAAAATCTTTACCTTGAGGAATTCTTGGAGCTTTTTTTTGTTCTATTTGATTTAAAGTTTCTACTAAAAGCTGTCCACCTATTTTTGATAATCTATCCCAAAGTTCTCCTGTTGTTTCATTTTCTCCAATTTCAACTTCTTGTTTTAAAATCATGTCTCCTGTATCCATCCCAACATCCATATACATTGTAGTTACCCCTGTTTTTTCATCTCCATTAAGTACGGCCCATTGGATTGGAGCTGCGCCTCTATATTTTGGAAGAAGTGAAGCATGTACATTTATACAGCCCAATTTTGGAATTTCTAAAATCTCTTTTGGTAAAATTTTACCGTAAGCTACAACGCATATTACATCTGGATTTAAAGCTTTAATTTCTTCTATAAATTCATTATTATTTTTAACTTTTATTGGTTGATATATTTTTAAATTATTTTCTAAAGCAAATTGTTTTACAGGTGAAGCAATAACTTTCATTCCTCTTCCTTTTGGTTTATCTGTGTTTGTAACTACAGCTATAATTTCATGACCTGCATTATATAAATCTTGTAATGCTTGTTTTGCAAAATCTGGTGTTCCCATAAAAATAATTCTCATAACTTAATCCTCTCTTTAAAACTCATGAATATTCTAAAATTTTTATAAAATAAATTTTTAATTCTGTTCCTAAATTCTACTTAACTAATACTAATATTTTACTATATAACCCTTTAAAAATCAAGTATCAGAGTGATAAAAGAATAAATCAAAAAACATTTTACTTTATAACGATTTCAATAATTATTGTATTTTTTTATACATAAAGCATTCTTTGTCGTGAGAATAAATAATTCCTATTGCTTGCAAATAAGAATATATAATAGTACTTCCAACAAATTTCATCCCCCTTTTTTGTAAATCCTTTGATAAATCATCTGATAATTGATTGGTGGCTTTACCTATTTCATAAATAATTACATCATTAGTAAAAGTTTTTAAATAGTTATAGAATGTGCCATATTCATTTTGTATTTTCTTAAATATTTTACTATTATTTATGGTAGCATTTACTTTTAGTTTATTTCTTATAATTTTTTCATTTTTCAATAACTCTTGTACTTTTTCATCATTGTAATTACATATTTTTTCTAAATCAAAATTATCAAAAGCTTTTCTAAAATCTTCTCTTTTATTTAACACACATTCCCAAGATAATCCAGCTTGAAATGACTCTAATATTAGCATTTCAAATAAATATTTATCATTAAAATTAGTTTTACCCCATTCATTATCATGATATTCTACATATTTTGGATTTTTTAAATTACACCATTTACACCTTGTCATAATACAGTACCTCTTTTAGTAATAAAATACTTATTAAATTATTTATTAATTTTATGAACTGGAAATTTTTTTTCTTTCAAAACTCCTTTAAGTGCTTCAGGTAGCAATCTATATTCATCAATTTTTGCAATATCTAACCATTCATATTGTAAATAATCTTTTCCTTCCCTATTTTTCAAAGTATAGTCTATTTTTTTATCTTCCTCGTCCACAAATTCTCCTTTATGTATGAATAAAATTTCATGATACTTTGCTTCTTCTCCTTCAAAAAAATTTTCTATTGTTGCTACATACCCTGTTACTTTAATACTTTTTCCTAGTTCTTCCATTATTTCCCTTTTAACTGTTGTTTCAGAATCTTCACCTATTTCGACTCTTCCTCCAATAATAGCATAATGGTCTGAATTCAAATTTCTATGTGCCAATATTTTTCCATTATGTTCAATTACTACACCTGCTCTTATATTTAATCTATAATCTTCTACATCTATAGTTAAATCCATTTTTATAATTTCTCCTTTCTAAATTATTTATTAAAATCGTCAAACTCTAAATCATCAAACTCAATATTCTCAATATTTTCCACTTCATTTTCTTCATTTAAAGTTACTTTAAATACTTCTGGAGAATTAATTCTTTTGTTAAATATTATTTTTCCTTTAAAACTTAAAGCAAAGTTATATTTTGCTGTCACTTTTTCAATTTTGCACCACTTTAACAAAAGAAATGTTATTGCATAACCATGCGAAAATATTGCAATTCTTTTTCCCTTATTTTTTTGGATAACTTCTTCAAAAGCCTCATACATTCTGTTTCTAACTTCTAACTGGCTTTCACCACCAACAGTTTTATAGTTTTCATCTTCATATTGTCTTACACGCCAATCTGGAACTTCTTTTTCATTTGGTATGCCAACTCTTTTTTCATCAAACCTTTCATCTATATTTACCTTTAAATTTTGTTTTTCTAACATATATTTTGCCGTTTGCAAAGTTCTTACACAATTACTTGTATATACAACATCAATATTTTGTAATTCCTGTTCATTACTTAATATATCGGCCCTTTTTTCTCCCGTAACACTTAATACAATTTTTTCACTTTTTATTAATTCACTTTGGCTTGTTTTATAGCTTTCTATCATTTCTGTATTGTTAAATCTTACTGAATGTCTTATTAAATATACTACCGTTTTCATAACTCTCCTTCCTTTCACATAAAATTAAATATTTAATTTTTGATATTCTTTTGGTCCTATTTTCATTAAAACAAAATATAAAATTGTTGCAATTATATATACCTATCTAATCTTCTGCAATAAAATTTTCTACATTAGAAGATGTTTGTATTGAAACACATAAAAAATATGTGTTATTATCTCCGCTGGTTAAATCTTTGCTCGCTTGAACTTTCGTTTCATCTTTTTCCACATATATCCACGAATCTGGAAGAGTTGATTTATCTTTTGTCCATCCATATTTTATTGAATTAATATTATTATTTATATTTTTTATTTCAAATTCTTGTACTATTTTAGAATCATTTTTCGTTTTTCCTGAAAATGTTACTTCTAAACTTCTACTTGCAAGATTTTCGTAAATTTCGCCTTCTTTTCCAATATTTTTTTCATAGTTTGACTTTACTTGTTTATATTCTTGATTTATTGCTCTTTCTTTATTATTTAAATACATTTGCACACATGTTACTGATGCTATAAAAAAAATACAAGAAGCTAATACAAATAATGTGATTGAACCTTTTTCACTTTTGAAATTAAACATAATAAAATATTCTCCCTTATAAATAATTTAATTACATTTTATCAATAATTTAAAAAAATAGCAAGATAAATCTTACTATTTTAACATAAATATTTTTTTAGGAATTTGCCCGTATAACTTCTTTCATTTTTTACTATTTGTTCTGGTGTTCCAACAGCTATAACTTCTCCTCCTTTTTCTCCACCTTCTGGCCCTAAATCTATTATGTGGTCACAAGTTTTTATTAAATCTAAATTATGTTCTATTACAATTATTGTATTTCCTGTATCTACTAAACGTTGTAAAATGTCTACCAATTTATGTACATCTGCAATATGTAATCCAGTTGTTGGTTCATCTAAAATATAAAGAGTTTTTCCTGTTGCTCTTTTTGAAAGTTCTGTTGCAAGCTTAACACGTTGTGCTTCTCCTCCTGATAGTGTTGTTGAAGATTGTCCTAATTTTATATATCCTAGACCAACATCATTTAAAGTTTGAATTTTGTTTTTTATTTTTGGAATTTTATCAAAAAAAGTTAAAGCCTCTTCTACCGTCATTTCTAAAATATCTGATATATTTTTTCCTTTGAATTTTATTTCTAAAGTTTCATGATTATATCTTTTACCTTTACACACATCACATGGTACATAAACATCTGGTAAAAAATGCATTTCTATTTTATGAACTCCATCTCCCTGGCAACTCTCGCACCTACCTCCTGCAACATTGAAACTAAATCTTCCTTTTTGATATCCTCTTAATTTTGCCTCATTTGTTTCAGCAAAAATATCTCTTATGTCATCAAACACACCAGTATATGTAGCCGGGTTACTTCTTGGTGTTCTACCTATTGGTGATTGGTCAATATTAATTATTTTATCTATATTTTGAACTCCTTTAATTTCTTTACATTTTCCTGGTTTTTCACTTGATTTATTAATCTCTTGTGCAATTTTTTTGTATAATATTTCATTTACAAGTGTTGACTTTCCAGAACCGGAAACTCCAGTAACACACGTAAATACTCCTAGTGGGAATTTTACATCTATATTTTTCAAATTATGTTCTGTTGCACCTTTTACTTCAATACATTTTCCTTTAACAACTTTTCTTCTATTTTTAGGAACTTCTATTTTTAATCTTCCACTTAAATATTTTCCCGTAATAGAATTTTCCACTTTTTTAACTTCTTCTGCTGTTCCGTTGTGCCATAACGTTTCCACCATGAATACCTGCCCCAGGACCAATATCAATTATCTGGTCTGCTGCATACATTGTATCTTCATCATGTTCTACAACAATTAATGTATTTCCTAAATCCCTTAATTTCTTTAAGGTTGCTAATAATTTTTCATTATCTCTTTGATGTAAACCAATACTAGGTTCGTCTAATATGTACAAAACTCCAGTTAAACCAGATCCAATTTGAGTAGCTAAACGTATTCTTTGTGATTCTCCTCCCGAAAGTGTTCCACTACTTCTAGAAAGTGTTAAATATTCCAATCCAACATCTATCAAAAATTCTAAACGTTTATCTATTTCTTTTAATATTAAACCTGAAATCATTTTTTCTTTTTCTGAAAGCTCTAAACTTCTCAAATATTCTTGACATTTACCTATTGACATTTGTGTTAATTCATTTATGTTTTTATCCCCAATCTTAATTGAAAGTATCTCTTTTTTTAGTCTTGCTCCTCCACAAGTTGGGCAATCAGAGTTACTCATATACATTTCGTAAAAAGTTCTCATTCCTTGTGACTTTGTTTCATTATGCCTTCTTTCTAAAGTTGGAATTACCCCCTCAAACTTTGAAGTAAACTTTCTTGTACCATAACTGCTTTCAAACTCAAAATCAATTTCTTCATCTGTTCCATAAAGTATTTTTTCCAAGAAATCTCTTGGTAGTTTTTTTATTGGTTTTGTTATATCTACATTATATTTTTTTGCTATTGATTCAAAATACATTTTTGCCATTGTTTCGCCCTTTTTCATTGTGCTTGAACCAAAAGCTTTTACTCCATCATATAAAGTTTTATTTTTATCTGGAATTATTAAATCTTCATCTATTTTCATTAAATAACCTATGCCTAAACAATCTGGGCAGGCTCCATATGGATTATTAAAAGAAAACATTCTTGGTGTTAATTCTGGAAAACTAAAACCACAATGTGCACAAGCATAATTTGAACTATATAAAATTTCTGTACTTCCATCTTTCTTTTTAATTCCACTAAATTTATTTAAATCTACTCCTGCCATTGGCATTACACTTATAACAACTAAATTTGACGCATTTTTTAGTGCAATTTCTATAGATTCTGTAAGTCTACTTCTAATATCATCTTTTATAACTAATCTATCAACTACAAGTTCTATCTGATGTTTTTTGTTTTTTTCTATTTTTATTTCATCTGATAAATCATAAATTACATCATCAATTCTTATTCTAACAAAGCCTTCTTTTCTAAAATTCTCAAACTCCTTTAAATGTTCTCCTTTTCTTCCTCTAACAACAGGTGCCAAAACCTGAATTTTAGCTCCTTTTGGTAAACTCATAACATTTTCTACAATTTGATCTATAGATTGTTTTTCTATTTTTTTCCCACAATTAGGACAATATGGCTCTCCAATTCTTGCATATAGTAAACGAATATAATCATATATTTCTGTAACA
>USQS01000013.1 GCA_900556865.1 uncultured Clostridium sp.
TGTACCAATGTTAACGTGTGGTTTTGTTCTTTCAAATTTTGCTTTTGCCATTTAAAATTCCTCCTTATTTTTGAGATTTCTCTCTATTTTATTTTTAAATTTAAAATCTTTTTTATTGTTGCTTGCATTATATACTATTTAAAAGAAAAATGCAAGCTTTTATTTAATTTTCTTTTTAATTTAATCTATTAAGCATTTTTATTTCTTGATGAAACAATTGCTTCACGAACAGATTTAGGAACTTCTTCATAGTGAGATGGTTCCATTGAATAATTTCCTCTACCTTGTGTTCTTGAACGTAAGTCAGTTGCATAACCAAACATTTCAGAAAGTGGAATAAATGCTCTTATTTCTTCATTTCCTTGAACTTCATCCATTCCTTCAATTTTACCACGTCTAGAGTTTACATCTCCAATTACATCTCCCATGTATTCTGTAGGTACAGATATTTCAACTTTCATTATTGGCTCTAATATAACAGCTTTTGCTTGTCTACATCCTTCTTTGAATGCCATTGAAGCAGCTATTTTGAAGGCCATTTCTGAAGAGTCAACTTCATGGTATGAACCATCAACTAATGTTACCTTAAAGTCTATAACTGGATATCCTGCTAAAATTCCGCTTTCAGCAGCTTCTCTCATACCTTGTTCAATTGGTTTAATGTATTCTTTTGGAACAGCTCCTCCAACTATTTTGCTTTCGAATTCTATTCCTTTTCCTGGCTCTAATGGTTCCATTTCAAACCAAACATCACCATATTGTCCTTTACCACCTGACTGACGAATAAATTTACCTTGAACTCTTACTTTGTTTCTAATTGTTTCTTTATAAGCAACTTGTGGTTTACCAACATTACACTCAACTTTGAATTCTCTTTTTAATCTATCTTCTATTATTTCTAGGTGTAATTCTCCCATTCCTGCTATAATAGTTTGACCAGTTTCATGGTTTGTATATGCTTTAAAAGTTGGATCTTCTTCAGCTAATTTTGCTAAAGCAATACCCATTTTTTCTTGAGCCGCTTTATCTTTTGGCTCAATAGCAATATCAATAACTGGCTCTGGGAATTCCATTGATTCAAGTATTACTGGGTTGTTTTCATCACATAAAGTATCTCCTGTTGTAACATTTTTTAAGCCAACTGCTGCGGCAATATCACCTGCATATACTTTTTCAATATCTTCTCTGTGATTAGCATGCATTTGTAGAATTCTACCAATTCTTTCTTTTTTATCTTTATTAGAGTTTAATACAGAAGAACCTGATTCTAATGTTCCTGAATATACTCTAAAGAAACATAATTTACCAACAAATGGATCTGTTGCAATCTTGAAAGCTAAAGCTGCAAATGGTTCATTATCGTCAGTTTTTCTTTCTACTTCATTTCCATCTAAATCTACACCTTTTATATGTGGTATATCTGTTGGAGCTGGCATATAGTCTACTATTGCATTTAATAATTCTTGAACACCTTTATTTTTATAAGATGAACCACAACAAACTGTTACTATTTTATTTGCAATTGTTCCTATACGTAAACCTTTTTTAATTTCTTCAGCAGTTAATTCTTCTCCTTCTAGATATTTCATCATTAATTCTTCATCTTGTTCACATGCTGCTTCTATCATGTTTTGTCTCCATTTTTCGCAATCAGCTTTCATATCTTCAGGAATATCTTGTTCTTCAATTTCTCTTCCTAAATCATCTTTGTGAACAAAAGCTCTCATTTTTATTAAGTCAACTATTCCTTGGAAATAGTCTTCTTTACCAATTGGTAATTGGATTGGTACTGCGTTTGCGTGTAATCTATTTTTTAATTGGTCAACACAAAGCATAAAATCTGCACCAACTATATCCATTTTGTTTACATATACCATTCTTGGTACATTGTATTTATCTGCCTGTCTCCAAACAGTTTCTGTTTGTGGTTGAACTCCACCTTTAGCAGCTAAAACTGTAACCGCACCATCTAGAACTTTAAGTGATCTTTGAACCTCTACTGTAAAGTCAACGTGTCCTGGAGTATCAATTATATTTATTCTATGATTGTCCCAAAAACATGTTGTAGCAGCAGATGTTATTGTTATACCTCTCTCTTGTTCTTGTGCCATCCAGTCCATTGTAGCTGCACCTTCGTGAACTTCTCCTATTTTATGAGTTTTTCCTGTATAAAAAAGTATTCTTTCTGTTGTTGTTGTTTTTCCAGCATCAATATGTGCCATTATTCCTATATTTCTTGTTCTTTCTAATGGACATGCTCTTCCTGCCATCTATTTTTTCCTCCCCTCTAAATTGAGTTTACTCAATTTACAAAAATTGACTAATTAGTTTTTAATATTTATTATAACCATAACATATACTATTATATGCAAATATTAATAATACAAAATATATACTTTCTAATTTTGTCGATTTTTTAGAATTTGTAATGTGCAAAAGCTTTGTTTGCTTCAGCCATTTTGTGTGTATCTTCTTTTTTCTTGAATGCTCCACCATTTCCAGCAACCGCATCCATTATTTCGCCAGCCAATTTTTCTGCCATTGTTTTTTCATGTCTTTTTCTACTATATGCTACAAGCCATCTTAAACCTAATGTTTGTCTTCTTTCAGGTCTAATTTCTAATGGAACTTGGTATGTTGCTCCACCAACTCTTCTTGCTTTTACTTCTAGAACTGGCATAATATTTTCTAAAGCTGCTTCAAAAACTTCTAATGGTTCTTTTCCTTCTTTTTCTCTTATGATATCAAATGCATCATAAACTATTTTTTGAGCAACTGTTTTTTTACCATCTAACATTATGTTATTTACTAGTTTTGTAACAACTTTGCTATTATATATTGGATCTGGTAAAACATCTCTTTTTGCTATAAATCCTCTTCTTGGCACTATTCTTCCCTCCTTAAATTTATATTAGATATTTATAAAATACCTTAGGTACTCTGAAAAGTATTTTTACTTTTCCGTATAGTGCATATAATATATTCCTAAATTTAAGTACCCTTAAGTTCATTCTAAATACAATATTTAGAAAAATTTAGTAAGTATTACAAGCACTACTTTTAAAATTGCTAACATTCTAATAAAGCTTTAAAACCATGTAAATCATGTAAATTAGGTATATTGTGCATTTTTTGAGATTTATTTCAAGACGAAGGCGTACGTTTGTACGTCGAGGTTTGAAATGAATATCGAAAATGTGCAAGATGCCTGATTTAATCGATTTTATCTTATTTTTTAGGTTTCTTAGCCCCATACTTAGAACGAGCTTGCATTCTGTCTTTAACTCCTGCTGTATCCAATGTTCCTCTAATTATGTGGTATCTAACACCTGGAAGGTCTTTTACTCTTCCTCCTCTTATTAAAACAACACTATGTTCTTGTAGGTTGTGTCCTATACCTGGAATGTAAGATGTAACTTCATATCCATTAGATAAACGAACTCTGGCAACTTTTCTTAAAGCAGAGTTTGGCTTTTTAGGTGTTACTGTTTTTACTACTGTACAAACTCCTCTTTTTTGTGGAGACCTATTATTTGTTAGTCTTTTATTTTTTGAGTTATATCCATGTTGAAGAGCTGGTGCAGTTGTTTTTGTAACTCCTGATTTTCTACCTTTTCTTACTAATTGATTAATTGTTGGCACTTAAATTCACCTCCTAAATTTTTATTTATTTGTTATAAAATTCCAATACAATTTCACAACAGATATATTTTATCATTAAATCTTTTCTCTGTCAATGAATTTAGCTAAAAATATTGATTTTTTCGTGTATTCATGGTATAATTAAAGTATCATAAAATCAGATGATGGGATAAAGAAGCTTGGTTACCTTCCGTCAATAATTCGACGCCCGAGGAGACAAAATGAAAAACTTTGGACTTTTTTTCTTGGTGTGGTGCTTTCTAGCACTGACTATACTTACTGGATGTCTACTTGTGTGGATTGTTCTTAACCTTGAGTTCGTAAAATTCTGGATTGTTCAAAACATGCAGAGCATTCTATTTGTGGTCGTGGCCTCTCTGATGTGTACGATTACATTTTTTGGGTTTATCCACAAGAAAAAGTAAGGTAAAAAAGGGGCGGAATCTTTTTCCGCCCCTTTTATTTTTTCACTAATTCAGCATTTTCATATCTTTCTTCATCTCCAAATTTCATTTGTACTAGGCAATTATTTTTTAAACTTGCTTTTACATCTATTTTTCTTTGGTTAGTAGACCCTCTAAATTTTAGGTCTATTATTTTATTTTGTTCTTGGAATTCCCCATCTACTATAATATCTATATTGTCTAACAATTTAGGAGTGAATTCAAATTTTTTATACATCTCTCCTAAAACATTTTTTTCAAAATCATATCCCGTATAACACCAAATGGTTTTATTTGGATATTTTTGTTTTACTTTTTTTACTAAATTTACTAAAGCTTCTTGGTTTTGTGGTTCTAATGGTTCCCCTCCTAAAATTGACAAACCTGAAATATAATCATGTGACATTTGTTCTAATATGTAATTTTCTGTTTCTTCTGTGAATTCTTTTCCATATTTAAAATTCCATGCTTCTGGGTTATGGCAACCTTTACAATGAAAATGACATCCACTTACATAAAGTGACACTCTAACTCCTGTTCCATCTTGAATATCTACTGCTTTTATATCTGCATAATTCATATAATCACTTTCCTTCCAATCTATAATTTTAATTTTTTAAAGTTTTTATGTTTATTTATCTTTACAAAACCAACAAAGAGTAGATTTTAAATCTACTCTTCAAAAATATTTATAATTTCAAATTACATTAAGAATTAAAAACTGCATCAAATTCTTGACCATCAATCTTTTCTTTTTCAAGCAATATTCCCGCAACAATGTGAAGTTTATCTATATTATTTGACAAAATTTCTCTTGCCGTATTATATGCTTTATCTATAATTTTCTTTATTTCTTCATCAATTACAGCAGCTGTTTCTTCAGAATAATTTTTAGTTTGTGCTAAATCTCTACCAAGAAATACTTCCCCTTGGCCTTGCCCAAACATTATTGCTCCAATTCTTTCACTCATACCATAAATTGTAACCATATTTCTTGCAATTTGGCTTGCTCTTTCTATATCATTACTTGCCCCTGTTGAAATATCGTTTAAAATTAAGGCTTCTGAAACTCTACCTCCAAGTAAAGAAACAATTTGTTCTTCCATAGCCGTTTTAGACATAAAAGATTTATCTTCTGTAGGTCTATACATAGTATAACCTCCAGCCATTCCTCTTGGTACAATTGAAATTTCATGAACTGGATCTTGGGTTGGTAAAAATCTACTAACTACCGCATGACCAGCTTCATGGTATGCAACTAATTTCTTTTCATGTTCACTTCTAACTCTTGTTTTCTTTTCTGGACCCATAGTAACTTTAACCATGGCATCTTCTATTTCTTGCATTCCAATTTCTTTTTTATTTCTTCTTGCACTAAGCAAAGCCGCTTCATTTAGTATATTTTCTAGGTCTGCACCCGCAAATCCTGATGTGTTTTTCGCAATAACTTTTAAATCCACATCATCAGCTAGTTTTTTCTTTTTACTATGAACTTCTAGTATTTGCTCTCTTGCTTTTACATCTGGAGCACCTACTACTATTTGCCTATCAAACCTACCTGCTCTTAAAAGTGCTTTATCTAGTACATCTGGTCTATTTGTTGCAGCTAATACTATAACACCTTCATTAGCTGAAAATCCGTCCATTTCAACAAGTAATTGATTAAGCGTTTGTTCTCTTTCGTCATGACCTCCACCAAGACCAGCACCTCTTTGACGCCCAACAGCATCTATTTCATCTATAAAAATTATACATGGGGCATTTCTTTTAGCTTGCTCAAATAAATCTCTTACTCTTGAAGCTCCAACACCGACAAACATTTCAACAAAGTCTGAACCACTTATTATAAAAAATGGCACTCCTGCTTCTCCTGCAACAGCTTTTGCAAGAAGTGTTTTACCAGTTCCTGGTGCACCTACAAGTAATACACCTTTTGGTATTCTTGCACCCATGTCTGTAAACTTTTTAGGGTTTTTCAAAAATTCAACAATTTCTTCTAATTCTTCTTTTTCTTCATCAACACCTGCAACATCATCAAAATTAATTTTATTTTTTTCTGCCACATTTAGCATTCTAGCTCTGCTTTTTCCAAAAGTCATTGTTTTGCTTCCATTTTGACCGCCAGTTGAACTCATCATAAAGAACCAGAATATTAAAAATATTATAAGTAAACCAAATGGTGTAATTAAGCTAAGAAGAGTTACCCAAATAGATTCTGAATCTTCCTCTACTGAAAGAGTTCCTGCTTTTATATGATCTTGCACATATGTTACAAAACTATCTAAACTTGGTATATTAACTTGCTTTTGCGAATTATCTGTAAGTGTTACAGTTGCAGACTTTCCATCAGATGCTAATTCAACACTTGAAACATTTCCTTGCTCAATATTTCCAATAAGGTCTGAATAGGTCATTTTTGAATTACTATTCTCCATAATTGATGAAATAAGTACTATTAAAATTATTCCTACAATTAGCCATATGGCTAAAGATTTTATTCCATTTTTCACAGTTTTTCACGTTCCTTTCTAAAGGCTTGAATTAAATTAAAAATTTTTACCTTCCTTCACGTATTGCAATAATAACATAACCAACAAAAATTTGCAATAGTTTTTTTATATTAAATTTCAATTTTTTCAAACTCTACTTTTCCTTTATTTACGAAAACCTTCACATTCTTATTTGGCATTAAAAATTTATTTCCAATATTGTTTTTGCAAAGTTTAACTATATCATCAATATTTACTTTTTCAATGTTTTGAACACTTCCCATAATTTTATTTATTGAATATAAAATCATTCTTTTTTTTATGACTTCATCTTGCATATTAAATTTTTTTAAATCTAAAATGACCTTATTTTTTTCTTCATACAAACTAATTTCATTATAGTACTTCTGAACCATTTTATATAAAAACAGATCATCTTCTTCAATAACTTCTGAAAGCCTACAAAAAGTTTGAATTATATTTGGGTTAAATTCTTTTTTTAAATATGGTAAAACAATATTCCTAATTTTATTTCTTGTGCAATCATTTACAAAATTTGTTTTATCAATTCTAGGTTCTAAATTATTTTGCATACAATAATTTTCAATTTCTTCTCTTTCAAGTTCAATTATGGGCCTTATATATTTATTTTCTCTGATTGGCTCTATTCCTTTTAAGCCGTTTATCCCACTGCCTCTTAACATGTTCATAATCATAGTTTCTACTTTATCATTTTTATTATGTGCAATTGCAATTTTATTTCCATTTTCTTTTGCAAAAATTTCATTAAAAAAGTCATATCTTAAATTTCTTCCCGCTTCTTCTGTTCCTTGTTTTTTATTATTTGCATATTGTTTAACATCTATTCTTTTTGTATAACATTTAATATTATTTTTTTTGCAATAATTTATTACATATTCTTCATCTAAAATAGCTTCCTCTCTAATTAAATGGTTTAAATGACATACAACTATTTTAAAAGACAATTTGTTACTTTCTCTTATTTTTCGTAAATTGTCTAACATGCACATAGAATCTGGCCCACCTGAAACACCACAAACAACAATATCATTTTCGTTTATTAAATTATATTTTTTTATTGTACTAAAAATTTTATCTTCAATCATTAAATCAGACCTTCCTTACTGGTTATTTGCAAGATTAACAAACTTTGTATAACTTCCCATCCATAAAAGTTTAACGGTTCCTGTAGAACCACCTCTGTGTTTTGCAATAATAACTTCTGCAATATCTTTATCTTCACTATCTGGATTATAATAATCATCTCTATATAAAAACATAACAATATCAGCATCTTGCTCTATAGCACCAGATTCACGAAGGTCAGAAAGCATTGGTCTATGTTCAGGACGTTGCTCTACCGCTCTTGATAGCTGTGAAAGGGCAATTACTGGAACATTAAGCTCTTTTGCAAGAATTTTAAGAGATCTACTTATTTCAGAAATTTCTTGTTCACGGCTTGAATTCTTTTTACCACTTCCTTGAATTAACTGAATATAATCTATTACAATAAGTCCAATATTCTTTTCCATTTTAAGTTTTCTGCATTTTGTTCTTATTTCCATAATAGAAATACCTGGAGTATCATCTATATAAATTCCAGATTCTGAAAGAGGTCCAACAACACCTGCTAACTTGCTCCAATCGTCTTCTTCAAGCTTACCCGTTCTTACTTTATTGCTATCTACCATTGCTTCCATGCACAAAACCCTATTAACTAATTGTTCTTTAGACATTTCTAGACTAAATAACGCAACCGGAACATTTGCCCTTATTGCAGCATTTGCAGCAATATTTAATGCAAATGCTGTTTTTCCCATTGCAGGACGTGCTGCAACTAGAATTAAATCTGAACCATGTAAGCCTGCTGTTTTATAATCCAATTCTATAAAACCTGTTGGAATTCCTGTAACAACAGATTTTTGGTTATATAATTCTTCTAATTTGGTAAAACTTTCTATTAATACATCTTTTATTGGCGAATAGCTTTTTTGGTTTTTATTTTGAATAATATCAAAAATCTTTTTTTCTGCTCCTGCCATAATATCTTCAACATCTTCTGTTGGATTATATCCTAAATCTATTATTTCATTTGCCGTTTTTATAAGTTTTCTTAAAGTTGCCTTCTCATCTACAATATTAACATATTTTTGGACATTAGCCGTTGTTGGAACTTTATCTGGTAATGTAGCTAAATACTGGAACCCTCCAACTTTTTCAAAGTTACCCATTGAAGTAAGCTCATCTTTTACTGTTATTAAATCTATTGGTTCTGACCTATTGTAAAGATTTACAATTGCCTCAAATATTAATTTATTATCTTCTCTGTAAAAACTGTCACTTTTCAATCTTTCAACTGCCGTCATAACTGCATCTTGGTCTGTAAGCATACTTCCTATTACAGCTTGCTCTGCTTCAATATCATGTGGCGGTATTTTTCCAAGTTCCATAAAATCACATTCCTTCCGTTAGGTATTCTACTGCTTGTCCTCATTTAATTTTTTGCTAATATATTTCATAACAGAAATAACTTTTGAATAGTCCATTCGTTTTGGTCCAATTATTCCTATTGTTCCTATATCTTTATTTCCAACTTTATGTTTAAAAGTTATAACACTAAAATCTTTTAACTCTTCTTTTTCATTTTCTCCACCAATGTAAACATTTATATCTTCTGCAAATCCAGAGTTTAACATATCGGCAATTAGTTCTTTTTCATCTAGTATATTCATGAAATTTTTTGCTACCTGCAAGCTATTAAATTCTGGCAAGTCCAATTCTCTTCTCGTTCCCTGCATATGAATTTCATTATCTTCAAATAGAAGCTTTTTTATTTGTTCAATTATAGGTTTTATAACTTTTACCATATCAGACATTTCTTGGTATAAATATTCTTCTAGTGGCTTATTTATTATCTCTATTGGTTGATTTTTTAATTTATTATTAAATACATAATTTAATGTTTTAACTTGCTTTTCAGATATATCTTCATCAAATTTTATTATTGTTTCTTTTACCATTTGAGTATCTGTCATAATTACTGCAAGTATCATTCTAGAACCTAATAGTACAAATTTTATTTCTTCTATTATCTGTTCAGATGCTTTAGGTCCAATTGCAATAGTTGTATAATGAGTAACTTCAGAAATAGTATTTGCAGTTATTTTGGTCAAGTCCTCTATTTCATTTACTTTGCTTTCTAACTTTTCACTGATATATTTAACCTCTTCTAAACTTATATTGTCATCTTTTAAAAGTTCATCTACATAGTATCTGTAACCTTTAGCAGAAGGTACTCTTCCACTAGATGTGTGCATTTTATCTAGTAATCCCTTTTTTTCTAAATCTGCCATTT
Organism: uncultured Clostridium sp.; assembly: GCA_900556865.1. Taxonomy (GTDB): domain Bacteria; phylum Bacillota; class Clostridia; order TANB77; family CAG-508; genus CAG-269. The sequence goes on from USQS01000013.1 coordinate 9,951, forward strand.
CATTTCTTATTGTTGCACTACTACAATTTAAATCATATTTTGTAATTAATGAATTTGAGCTTACAGGTTCAGCAGTATTTATATATTCTTCAACAATTGCTTGCAATACCTTTTTTTTTCTTTCATCTAGCATATGCTCCCATTCCTTTCTAAAGCACAGATTGGAGCTTGAAGATTAAATTTCGACTTCTAATTTACTTTAACTCTTCAACTTTTATAGATTTTAAAATAACTTTTGAAAAATCATTTTTTTCTTCTTCAAACTGTACCATTTTTATTTCTTTACTATTAGTTTTTTCTAAATTTAAATCTGCTAAATTAACTAAAATTTTTGTTGAAAGATTCATTCCCACTGGCAAAGTCATATTTTTATTGTCAAAAAATATGATGTTTGAAAAGGCAACAAAATTCGTTCCTTTAGGCAATTTTATTTTATACAAATAAATTTTATGATTAATTCTTTCATTTGCTAAAAAATCTGTTAATTCTTTTTCAACATTTAATGAAACCGTTTCAATTGAATCAAAATCTAGTTTTTCATATGACGCTTTATAAACATATGTATTTTCTTCTAACTGATTTTTGCTTAAAGCTGATTTTATATCTTTAACAATTTTTTCTAAAGTTTTTTTAAGTTCAAGCCCTCTTAACCCTTTTCTTATTTCTAAAATTTCATATATATTTCTTGGTTGCTCTCTATGTGTTTTGTTTCCAATTGTTCTTTCTTGGTTATTTGCTTGTTTTAATTTTCCAAAAATGTCAAAAACCTCATCATCTTCTTCGTCCTCTTCTTTATTTGATGTTTTTAAATATTTCAAAACTTCTGAAATTTCTTGGTTCTCAACCGTTTTCATATTTATTTTATTTAATATATCAAGCACAAATGTAGATGAAATATAAACAGCATCTAGTTCAGGATCCGACAACTTATTTCTTTGTATCTTGTCCTGTTTTAAACCAAAATCTTCAAAATCATTATCATAATTGAAAACCTTTTCAAGCCTTGAAACATTGAATTCTTCTTCTTCTCCTTCATCTAAAGATGCTACGGCATCTTTATTAGAATATTTCCAAAACTCAAAAATACTTCTTTTATGTTTATTTATTTCTTCTATGTAATTACTTGCATTTTCAATTTTCTTTTTTAGATTTTTATTTTTTAATTTTAATGCATTTATATCCATAACCATTTTTTTAGCATTTTCTTCTTTTTCTTCTAATTCTTTGTAGCTTTGTTCTAATTCATACAAAGTATAGTTTCTTTCTTCTAGTTTGAACTTTTTTTCATCTTTTTTTGGTTTTGCTTTTTCTTGCTTTTTTTGTTTTTCCTTTTCTTTAGGTTTTTCTTTGCTTTTTGATGTTTTTCCATATTTAAAAAAGTATTTTACTTTTCCAAAAAATGTTTTTTTGCATTCTAAAAATGTTGTTATTTGCTTTTCTTTTGAAACATATTCTTCTTCTAAATTGTCAGATTCTATTTTCAAATCATTTAGTTTTTCTTTAAGTATTTCTAAATCTGAATCCACACTATTTTTTAAACTAATAGACTTCAAATATTGCTCCATTATAAATTCTGGTAATGTTTCATATTCTAATTTAACATTATTAAAATAAAATTTAAGTGATGCATCTTTTTCAATATTTGTTTCAAATTTATAGTAATGAGGCAATTCAGTTTGTAATATAAACAATGCTTTTACTAATTTAAAAAATTTTGAAGCTTCTTTTTTATTTGAAAATTTTATTCTATACAAAGATTTCAATTTTTCATAAATTTCTGTTTCTCCGTATAATTGCTAAAAGTGGTTCATCTTTTTTATTATACACCTCATATATTAATGGATAATCTTTTGTAAAAAGCCATAAATAATTTTCTAAATCATTAATTTCTTTTGAAGTCAAAATTTCTTCTTCATAGTCAACTAAACTAATTGGCACAAATATCTTATCATTTTTCTTACCTTCTATTTTCTTTTTTAATAAATAGAAAAATGTAGAATAATCTGAATCTTCTGTTGGTACAAGCATAAAATATTTTCCAGATATTTCTGAATAATATATTTGCCATAAATAATTTCCAGAAAATTTAACTTTAAAAGGTAGGGCTCTTGAAAGCATAATTTGCTCTCTTTCAACAGCCTCTATTTGAGATACGGTAACCTTATTAAGCATTTCCATAAACTTTGTAAATCTTATTATATTTTCTTCATTTTTATTATCTAAATAAAAACATAATGGTGCTGCTTTCTCGTACTTTTCCTTTATGCTATCTAACCTGTTTGTTGGTGAAAGCATAATTTCAATATCTGAAACAGAGACGAACCTATATTGTTTATATTTTTTTTCATCATATCCCTTTATAGTTCTAAAATTTATATTACTATATTTTTTTAGGTTTTTTGGTAGATCTTCCAAATCTAGACCTATATAATCTAATTTTTCTTCTAAATTATCATCTACCTCTATTTTTTTCTTTTTAGGCAATTTACTTCATTCCCCTCTTTATGTTATTTTTTCATTCCCTCTTTTATATACTCAATTTCTTCATCCGCATTTAATCTCATAAATAAAGGTTCACCTTTTTTAATTACTTTTGTATCTTTTATTTGATCATATTTAAATAAACTTTCCCATGTTTTAAGTTCATTCGCTTCTATTCCCAATTGTTTTAATATATTTTCTGAAGTTTCTGGCATAAAAGGAGTTAGAAGTATTGCTATTTTTCTTAAATTTTCTATTAGATGATAAATACATGCCTCTAATTTTTCATTATCTTCTTCTTTTGCTAAAACCCATGGGGCTGTTTCATCTACATACTTATTTGTTCTTGAAACTAAACTCCATATTTCTTGAAGAGAATTTGCAACTTCCAAATTTTCTATTAGTTTTTCAAACTTACTTATTGTTTCACTTGCAAACTCTTCTATTTCGGCATCTACCTCATTTTTTTGTCCATTATATTTTGGAACATTTCCTTGAAAATATTTATTACACATTGCAATTGTTCTATTTAATAAATTTCCTAAATCATTACATAAATTAACATTATATTTTTCTACAAACCCCTCTGGTGTAAATACACCATCTGCTGAAAGTGTTACTTCCCCAAGCAAATAATAGCGAGTTGCATCTAAACCATATCTATCTATTAATAATTCTGGATATACAACATTTCCTTTAGATTTTGACATTTTACCATCTTTCATCATCATCCAATTATGAGCTAATATTTGTTTTGGAAGTGGCAAATCTAATGCCATTAAAAATATAGGCCAATAAATCAAATGAAATCTTGCAATATCTTTTCCAACAATATGTAAATCTGCTGGCCAATATTTATTAAATAATTCCTGATTTTCTCCTTCATAACCTAATGCTGTAATATAATTTGTTAAAGCATCTAACCATACATATATTACATGTTTTGGATCCTTTAATACTTTTATTCCCCAGTCAAAAGTTGTACGAGTTACGCATAAATCTTCTAATCCTGGTTTTATGAAATTATTTATCATTTCTGTTTTTATATGCTCAGGCTTTATAAAATCTGGATGTTCATCATAGTATTTTAATAATCTATCTACATATTTTTTCATATTGAAAAAATAACATTCTTCTTTCATTAGTTTAACTTCTCTTCCACAATCTGGGCATTTTCCATCTACTAACTGTGTATCTGTAAAATAACTTTCACATGGTATGCAATACCATCCTTCATACTCTCCCTTATAAATATCTCCTTGTTGCATTAGTCTATCAAATATTTTTTGAACTGCCTTTTTATGTTCTGGGTTAGTTGTTCTCATAAAATAATCATAATCAATTTTCATTTTTTTCCAAAGGTCTTCTGCCTGTTTAGCTGCTTTATCTACATATTCCTGTGGAGACATTCCATTTTTTTTAGAAACCTCTTCAATTTTTTGACCATGCTCATCAGCTCCTGTAAGCATAAATGTATCATACCCTTTAAGTTTTTTGTATCTTTTAATTGTATCGGTCAAAACTTCTGCATATGCTGTTCCTATGTGATATTTTCCACTTGGATAATAAATTGGTGTTGTAATATAAAATTTTTCACTCATAAATCTCTCCACTCCTTCTCTTTTTAATATATTACATTATAGTATAAAAAGTTGAAATTTACAAGTGATTTAAAAAAACTTATAAAATATGATTTAATTGTAAAAGTAAATTCTAGTTTAGATTAAAATCTAGAATTTAGTCTTGC
>USQS01000014.1 GCA_900556865.1 uncultured Clostridium sp.
ATTTAATAGAAAAAGCTTTATTAAAATATCAAACTAAAAAAAGTCTTAGTATGGATGAAATTTGGAATGTGGGACTTTTTATGCAAATTGCAATTATAGAAAATATTAGGCAAATTGCAGAAAAAATATATATATCACAAATAGAAAAATATAAAGTTGAATCAATAGTTGAGCGACTTTTAGAAAATAAACCAAAACCAGAGCAAAAATTTATAAATTTAAAACTATGTAAAGATTTTAATAAAAAAAATTATGATGTTAAATATCCTTTTGTTGAATATATGTCTTATAGGTTAAAAAAATATGGAAAGCAAACAGAAAGTTATTTAAATGTTTTAGAAGATGAGGTAGAGAAAACAGGAGCAACTGTTTCAGAGGTTATAAGAAGAGAACATTTTGATATAGCTATACAAAAAATATCTATTGGTAATGCAATAACAAGTATAAAGAAAATTCAAAGAATAAACTTTTTAGAAGTGTTTGAAAAAATAAATGGAGTTGAAGAAATTTTAAGACAAGATCCATATGGTGCTTATGAAAAAATGGATTATAGAACAAAAGAGTATTATAGAGCAAGTATACAACAAATTTCTAAAAAGACAAGAATATCTGAAATGTATATAGCAAAAAAAGCTTTAGAGCTTGCAAAAAATGCTAAAGAGGGCAGCAAAGAAAGCCATATAGGTTACTACTTAATTACAGAAAATGTGAATATTTTATATAATAAATTGGGATTTAATAAAAAAATAAATTTAAATATAGATAAAAAAGTTAGAATATATATAATTTGGAACATTGTTTTTACAGCTATTATTTCTATGATTATGACTAGATTTTGCCCCGATAAAGATATTTTAAAATTCATAGGTTTTATTTTATTTTTTATACCAATTTCAGAAATTGTAATTAAAGCAACACAATATGTTTTAAATAAAATGGTAAAACCAAAATTAATTCCTAAAATGGATTATTATAGAGGAATACCAAAAGAAAAAGCTACTATGGTGGTTATTCCTACGATTATAAAAGATAAAGAAAAAACAGAACAAATATTAAGAAAATTAGAAGTATATTTTTTAGCAAATAAGTCTAAAAATTTATATTTTTGTTTACTTGGAGATTGTAAAGAAAGTTTAAGGGAAAAAGAAGAATATGATAATGAAATTATAAATAAGGGTGTAGAGCAAATAAATTTATTAAATGAAAAATACCCAAGTGATGATATACCAATTTTTTCTTTCATATATAGAAAACGTATTTGGAATGAAAAAGAAGGCTCTTATTTAGGATGGGAAAGAAAAAGAGGAGCTCTAACAGATTTTTCGGAATTCTTATTAGGTAATATGGAAGAACAAGAAGCAAATAAAAAATTCAATATAAATACTTTAGATAATTATAAATTAAATATGCCTGAATTTAAATATATAATTACATTAGATGCAGACACAGATCTTACATTAAATTCTGCTTTCGAACTTGTTGGAGTTATGGCACATCCACTAAATAAACCTATTTGTAAAAATGGAATTGTTGTAGATGGATATGCATTAATTCAGCCAAGAGTAGGAATAAATTTAGATATAAGCTATAAAACATTATTTACAAAAATTTTTGCGGGAAGTGGAGGAATAGATTGTTATTCAAATGCTATATCTGACACATATCAAGATAATTTTGCAGAAGGAATTTTTACGGGAAAAGGGATATTTGATTTAAAAATATATTCTAATTTGTTAAAAAAAGAAATACCAGAAAATACAGTTTTAAGCCATGATTTATTAGAAGGAAGCTATTTAAGATGTGGTCTTGCAACAGATATATTATTAATGGATGGATATCCAACAAAATACACAAGTTTTGTTAAAAGACTTTCTAGGTGGATAAGAGGGGACTGGCAAATTGCAGGTTGGTTAAAATCAAAAAAATTAAATTTGCTTTCTAAATATAAAATTTTAGATAATTTAAGAAGAAGTTTGTTTGAAATTTTTGCAATTTTATCATTTGTATATTTAATAATTTTAGAAAATATTTTTAAAGTTTCTTTAAAATGGCAAATGGGATTGCTGGTACTTTGCATATTATTTCCATATATGATTGAAATAATAAATCTTGTTATTTTTAAAAAGGAAGGAGAACAAAAACAAAAGACTTTTGCACCTAAAATAGATGGATATATAGGAGCTGTTTTAAGGGGAATTATAACATTTTTTTGCTTACCATATAAGGCATATATAAGTTTAGAGGCAATATGTAAAACTTTATATAGAATGAACATCTCACATAAACATTTATTAGAGTGGGTAACTTCTGAAGAAGCAGAAAAAAGTTCTAAAGATGATGTAATATCATATTTTAGAAATATGTTTGTAAATTGTATATTTGGTGTAATATTTTTTTTATATGCAGCTTATAAAAATAGTGTTATGGGAATGATAGTTAGTGTTTTATTTATTATTACTCCGGCAATAATGTGTTTTATAAGTAAAGAGAATAAAGAAAAGAAGGCAAAAGATGAATTGAATAAAGATGAATTAAAATATATACAAGAGATAGGAGAAAAAACATTTAAATTTTTTAAAGACAATTTAACCGAAGAAAATAATTATTTAATTCCAGATAACTTTCAGTATGAAAGAAAAGAAGAATATGTAGACAGAACATCTTCTACGAATATTGGTCTTTCTTTAATTGCAGTTATTTCTGGAGTTGACCTAAATTATATTAGTTTAGATGAGGGAATTTGGCTAATTACAAAGATAATTGAAACAGTAGAAGGACTTTTAAAATGGAATGGACATCTTTATAATTGGTATAATATAAAAAATAAAACACCTTTAAATCCAAGGTATATTTCAACTGTAGATAGTGGTAATTTTGTGGGATATTTGTATGTAACAAAAGTATTTTTAGAAGAGCAAAATAGAGATGAATTAAAAAATGTGATAAATAAAATTACAAGAATGATAGAAAATACAGATTTTAAAATGCTTTATAGTAGTGAACACAGGTTATTTTCAATTGGTTTTAATGTTGAAGAAAATAAACTTACAGATTCATATTATGATTTATTGGCTTCAGAAGCAAGACAAGCAAGTCTGATTGCAATAGCTAAAAAAGATGTGCCTGTTAAGCACTGGGAACTTCTAGGTAGAACATTAACAGTATTGAATAATAAAAAAGGTTTAATATCATGGTCTGGTACTGCTTTTGAATATTTAATGCCAAATATTAATATTCCAAGGTATAAGGGAAGTTTATTAGATGAGTCGATTAAATTTGCAATAATGAGTCAGATGGAATATGCAGAGGCACTAAATATACCATGGGGAATATCTGAAACGGCATTTAGTGTAAAAGATTTACATTCTAATTATCAATATAAAGCTTTTGGGATACCATGGCTTGGATTAAAAAGAGGTTTGGCAGATGATATTGTAATTAGTAGTTATGCAAGTATATTAGCTATAACAGATAAACCAAAGGAAGTAGTAGAAAATTTAAAAAGATTAGAAAAATATAATATGCAAGATAAATATGGATTTTTTGAAAGTATTGATTTCACACCTGCAAGATTAAAAAGAAATGAAAAGTTTAAGGTGGTTAAAACTTATATGGCACATCATCAAGCTTTATCATTACTTTCAATAAATAATTTAATAAATAATGATATTTTGCAGAAAAGATTTATGAAAAATCCAGAAATAGAAGCGGTTTCAATTCTTTTGCAAGAAAAAATGCCTGAAAGGTTTATTGTTACAAAAGAAGAAAAAGAAAAACCTAAAAAGTTGATATATCAAAATTGTGACACATATTATGTTAGAAAATTCAAAAAGATTGACCAAAGAAATATTGAAGCAAATATTATATCAAATGGAAAATATTCAATTGCTATAAACCAGCTTTCACAAGGTGTGAGTAAATATGATGATATATGTGTTAATAGATTTAAAAAGACAAATGATTATGACCAAGGTATTTTTATGTATGTAAAAAATGTAAAATCTAAAAATATTACAACAATAGGAGATGAAAATTGGGTTACTTCTTTTATGCCAGATCAAGTTCATTTTGAAAAAATAACTGAAAATATAAGGTTAAATCTTAAGATTGGAATTGATACAGAAGAGCCGGTAGAAATTAGAAGTTTAGAAATAGAAAATTTAGGAACGCAAGAAGAAATTTTAGAAATATCTACAGTTTTAGAGCCAATAATATCAACAAAAGAGCAAGATTTTGCACATCCTGCTTTTAATAATTTGTTTTTGATTTTTGGCTATGATGAAAATGAAAATATTTTAGAAGTAAAAAGAAAGAAAAGAGAAGAAAATCAAAAAGATATTTATTTAGAAACATGTTTTTTAACAAATGCTGAAACGATTGTTGATAATGAATTTGAAATAGATAAAGAAAAATTAAATGAAAGAGGTAATTTAAAAATTCCAACAGCAATAGAAAAATCGATTCCTTTTTCTAAAAAAATAGGGCTTGTTGTTGAACCTATTTTAGCTATGAAAAAAACAATAAAGGTAAATCCAAAGCAAAAGGTAAGTGTTAATTTAATTTTATCTGTAAATTATGAAAGAAATATTGCAATAAAAAATTTATTAAAATATAGAAATTTAGAAAATATAAAAAGAGAGTTTGAAATATCGAAAGCTAAAGCAGAAGCGGAAAGTAGATATTTAGATATAAAAGGTAAAGATGCAATTATTTATCAAGAAATAATGGGGTATATTTTATTTGATAATCCAATAAAAGTGGTACAATTAAATAATATAAATTTTGCTAAATATAAACAAAGTGATCTTTGGAAATACGGAATATCTGGAGATTTACCAATAATTTTAGTAAGAATTAGAGATAGTAATGATATTTATGTAATAGAAGAAGTTTTAAAAATGTATGAATATTTAAGAACTAAAAATATTAAAGTTGATATTATATTTTTAGATGAGGAAAAACATAGTTATGAAAACTATGTTAAAGAAGAAATAGAATTTAAGATATTAGATATGCATTTAGCTTTTATGAGAAATGTGCCTGGAGGTATTTATGTTTTATCTAAAAATGAAATAGCAGAAAAAGATTTAGATTTAATAAAAGTTATTGCAAGTTTGAATATAGATTCTCATAAGGGAGATTTAAAGCATACAATAAAAGACCTAAAAGAAGAGTATTTAATAAATTATCCAAATATGATAGAAGAATATTTTGAAGAAATTTGTATGAAAAATAGTACAACCAATCAAATTGATATATTAAAAAATGAAAATAAAAAATATTATAATGAATATGGGGCTTTTTCAGAAGATGGAAAAGAATATTTAATAAAGATGGATAAAGATTGTAGGCTACCAACTGTATGGTGCAATATATTAGCAAACGAGAATTTTGGAACAATTGTTACAGAAAACATGGGAGGATATACTTGGTATAAAAATAGTAGGTTAAACAGAGTATCTAGTTGGTCTAATATGGCTTTTTTAGATATTCCATCAGAAATAATTTATATGCAAGATAAAAAAACGGGAAAAACATGGTCTCTTGGCTTAAACCCTATGCCAGATGAAAATAAATATAGTGTTATTTATGGGTTTGGATATTGCAAATTTATTCATCAAAATATGGGAATAACGCAGGAATTGGAGGTATATGTTCCTAATGAAGATACAATTAAGGTAAATATTTTGAAGCTTACAAACAATACAGTTGAACGAAAGAAATTAAAAATAATATACTATGTAAAACCTGTATTAGGGGAAGATGAAATTAAAACATTAGGGTCTATAAAGGTAAATCTAGATAATGTTTCTAATGTGGTTATTGCAGAAAATTTATGTGAAAATGAATTTAAAAATATAGTTTATGTATCTAGTAGTGAAAAAATAAGAAGTTTTACTGGAAATAAAAAAACATTTTTAGGAAAAGGACGGAATTTCAAACCCAGATGGATTGAAAAAAGTAAAATTAGATGGACTTACAGGCCTTGGAACACAAGCAATTATTGCAGTTGAATTAGCAGTTGAACTAGATAGTATGTCGTCAAAAGAAATTGTATTAAATTTAGGTGCTGCCGAAAATTTAATAGATGGGAAAAATATAAGCTATAAATATAGCAAAATTTCTAATTGTACACAAGAACTTAAGTTAGTAAAGAAAAAATGGAAAGATGTACTAGAGAAAATACAAGTATATACACCAATAGAATCTATAAATATTATGCTAAATGGATGGGTTCTTTATCAAACTATATCAAGCAGACTCCTAGGAAGAACAGGATTTTATCAGTCTGGAGGGGCATATGGTTTTAGAGACCAATTGCAAGATACACTTGCTTTAAAATATATATTTCCTGACAAAATAAAAAAACAAATTATAAAACATGCAAGACATCAATTTATAGAAGGAGATGTGCTTCATTGGTGGCATGAAGAAACTTCTAGAGGAATAAGAACAAGGTTTTCAGATGATTTATTATGGCTTGCATTTTTAACAGAAGAATATATAGAAGTAACAGGAGATAAAAAAATCTTAGATATTAAAGTACCATATTTAGCAGGTAAAGTTTTAGAAAAGGAAGAAAAAGAAAGATATGATTTATATAGCCCATCTAATATAGAAGAAGATATATATAGTCATATTATGAAAGCAATAAATAAATCTTTAGATTTTGGGGAACATGGTATTCCCAAAATTGGAACTGGAGATTGGAATGATGGGTTTAGTGAAGTTGGAAGTAAGCAAAAAGGGGAAAGTGTATGGCTTGGATTTTTCTTATATACTGTAATAAATAGATTTTTACCATTTATAGAAGAAAGAGAGGGAACAGAAAAAAGAGAAGAGTATGAGAAAATTATAAATAATATGAAAAGAGCTTTAAATACGGAAGGTTGGGACGGAAGATGGTTTAGAAGGGCTTTTATGGACGATGGAAATATTTTAGGAAGTATAGAAAATGAAGAATGTAGAATAGACAGCATAGCTCAAAGTTGGTCTGTAATATCTGGTGCAGGAGATAATGACAAAAAATTTATTTCTATGGAAAGCTTGGAAAATCATTTAGTAGATAAAGAAAATGGAATAATAAAATTATTAGATCCACCTTTTGAAAACGGAAAGTTAGAGCCTGGTTATATAAAATCGTATTTACCAGGTGTAAGGGAAAATGGTGGACAATACACACATGGCAGTATATGGGCAATAATTGCTGAAACTTTATTAGGTTTTGGAGATAAGGCAACAGAACTATATAGAATGATTAACCCAATAGAGCAGTCAAAAACTAAAGATGCTAGCAATAAATATAAAGTTGAACCATATGTGATTACAGCAGATATTTATGGAGTTGGAAATTTGGCTGGAAGAGGCGGTTGGACTTGGTATACAGGTTCTAGTAGTTGGTTTTATAAAGCTGGAATAGAGTATATTTTAGGAATAAAAATACAAAGTAATGTATTGAGAATAGAACCATGCATTCCTAAAAATTGGAGAGAGTTTTGTGTTAGATATAAATATAAAAATAGTATATATAATATAAAGGTTTTAAATAAAGATGCAAAAAACTCTGGGGTTAGAAGTGTAAAAGTTAATGAAGTTGAATGTAAAAATGAAATTGTATTAGATGGAACAGGTAAAATATTTAATGTATTGGTTGAAATGTAAAGTGGATGTTTTGGTTTTAAGAGCTTTTCTACTTAATTTGTGAAAATTTTTATGATTGGTTTTTATGAATTTTGTTTAAAGGCTCTTAATTTGTAATATTAATTTATTTAAATAAAAAAATAAGAAATGAAAAATAATATCAAAAAAATAGCAAAAATTTGTTGCTATTTTTTTTTTGTTTTGATAAAATAGACTTGAGAATTTATAGTTAAATTTTATAAAAAAAATTGGATTAAAAATAAAGTATAAATAAAATAGACAAAGGTTAAGTTTTAGGAAGGAAAGTGATTAAAATTGGCTAGAAAAAGAAGAAAAACACAAGCAAAAGGAAAAAGAAAAACTACATATAATAATGAAGTTAATTTTCAAATAATAGGAACAATAATTTTTAGTGTTTTATTAGGGGTGCTTTTATGCACAAATTCTGGTGAAATTGGTAAAAAACTAAATGAGGTTTTAGGTGGCTTTATGGGAATTTTAAGATATGTTTTACCAATAGGAACATTTGCAATTGCAATAAAAATGGCTTGCAAGAAAGAAGAGGATTATATTACAACAAAACTTGCTCAATATGCTGTACTTTTAATATGTATTGCAATAATGTTGAGTGTTTACCAAATTTCAAGTGGAAGTATAGAAATAACATCTGATATATCACAAAGTCTAAAAAAGGCTTATGTGCTTGGAGCTGCAAATGAAGGCGGAGGAGCAATTGGAACACTTGCTGCAATTTTTCTTGTTAAAATGTTAGGTGTTTTAGGAGCAATTATATTAAGTGGCGGAATTTCTATTATGCTATTTATATTTATTTGTGGTGTAGATATTTCAGAATTTATAAGTGAAAGGTTTGAAAAACATTTAGAAAGAAAAGAAGAGAGGAAAATAGAAAAAGAAGAAAGAAAAACGAGAAGAGATGAATATATTTTAGCTCAAAGAGAAAATATAAAAAAACAAAGAGAAGCGAGAAGATTAGAACAAGAAGAGAAGCAAAGAAATAGTAAGCAGATTGAAGAAGCAAATGATGTAAAAGTTCCAAAAATTGAACCTGAACAAATAAAAATAAACTTAAATGGTAGAGTTATAGATGATGATGAAGAAACAAACGTGAAAGGTTTAAAGAAAATTTTTGGCAAGAAAAATAAAGAACAAAGTGTGGCTAAAACCGCAAGTACAATTATGGCTGATGAAGAACCAAAACAAGAGAGTTTATTTGTTCAAGAAGAAGAAAAGAAACAAGACAAAACAAAAGAAGTGTTACAACTAGGGCATACAATAGCTGTAGAAGAAGACAATTATGTATTTCCACCAGTAGAACTACTTAGCAAAAAGGAAAAAGCATCTTTAAAAGGAGGCACAAAATCACTTACAAATACAGCTTCTAAATTGCAAAGAACATTATATAGTTTTGGTGTTCAAGCAAAAGTTGAAAATGTTACAGTAGGGCCTGCGATAACTAGGTATGAATTAAAACCGGCAGAAGGAGTTAGAGTAAGTAAAATTGCTAATTTAGCAGATGATATTGCACTTAATTTAGCAGCAGAAACAATAAGAATAGAAGCTCCAATACCTGGAAAACAAGCAGTTGGAATAGAAGTACCAAATGAAGAAAAAGAAATGGTAGGATTAAGAGAAGTTATAGAAAGTGATGGTTTTAAAAATAATGATTCTAAATTAAGTGTAGCATTAGGAAAAGATGTTGCTGGTCAAGCAGTTATTGCAAACATTGCTAAAATGCCACATGTACTAATTGCAGGGTCTACAGGTTCTGGTAAATCTGTTTGTATAAATACAATAATTACAAGTATAATTTATAATAGTAAACCAAGTGAAGTAAAACTTGTTATGGTTGACCCAAAAGTAGTTGAACTTTCAGTTTATAATGGAATACCACATCTTTTAATTCCGGTAGTAACAGATCCTAAAAAAGCTGCAGGAGCTTTAGCATGGGCTGTACAAGAAATGGATAATAGGTATAATTTATTTGCTCAAAAGGGTGTAAGAGATTTAAAAGGGTATAATAAAGCAGAAGAAAAAGAAGGACAAGGAACATTGCCACAAATTGTAATAATTATAGATGAGCTTGCGGATTTAATGATGGTTGCGGCAAAAGAGGTTGAAGATTCTATTTGTAGATTAGCACAAAAAGCAAGAGCGGCAGGAATGCATTTGGTTATTGCAACACAAAGACCGTCTGTAGATGTAATTACAGGTTTAATTAAAGCAAATGTCCCATCAAGAATTGCATTTGCAGTATCTTCACAAATAGATTCTAGAACAATTTTAGATCAAGTTGGTGCAGAAAAACTTTTAGGAAAAGGAGATATGCTTTTCTTTCCTGCTGGTGCTTCTAAACCTACTAGGGTGCAAGGTGCATTTGTTTCAGATGAAGAAGTAGAACAAATTGTAGACTTTATAAAATCAAATAGTACAGCTGTATATAGTGAAGATATTTTAGACACAATAGAAAATGGAAGTAAAGAAGAACAAAGAAAAAATCTAGAATCTGAACAAGCGGCTGATGAAGATAAAGACCCATTCTTACAAGAAGCGATCGATACGGTTGTTGAAACTGGGCAAGCTTCAACATCTTTTATACAAAGAAGGTTCAAAGTAGGATATGCAAGAGCAGGAAGAATTATAGACCAGATGGAAGAAAGAGGCGTTATTTCAGGTTACCAAGGAAGTAAACCTAGAGAAGTATTATGGACTCTTGAGAAATTAGCTGAAATGAAGATGGGAGCAAGCCAAGAAGAGTAGAAAGGATAATAACTTGAAAGATAAACTATTAGATAAGATTGCCAAAAATAATTATAATAATAAATTAGAAGAAGTATTATTAAAAAAGAATTTTTCGCCAGATGTTAAAAATACTTTGTTAAGTATGTTTTATAAGATAGAAAGTGGATATAATGACTATTTTACAGTAAAAAGAGATGTTTTTGATAAAAAGGAATATATTGCAAAATTAATAAAAATAATAGAAAAAGACTGTAAATACATTAGTTTTATAAAACCTAATAGCAAAGAAAATGAATTAATTTCTAAACGTGGCTTTTTAGTAAATAAAGCTAAAAAAGAAATTTTGTGTTACCCAATAGATGTAAAAATATTGTATGCAATAGCTAAAATACAAAAAATGAATGTGGTTGTAAAATATTTAGATAAAGACCTAGAAGAGACATTATCTAAAATGCTAAACATAGGAAATAATATAAATATGGTAGAACCATTAAGAGATTTTAATGGGTTTTCATGGAATATTGTTATTAAAGAAATTGAAAGTATTGATTATAATTTAATATATCAAAATATGCTTTTTTTAATGGGAAATAAGTTTTTAGACAAATGGGTAAATAATTATGATAAAATGGTAGATTATTTTGATTTATTTCAAAGTAAAGTAAAGCCAAAAACTATAGATAGAATTTGCAAATTGGCTTTATTAATTGAAATGAAAAATAATGAAAATTTTAAAAAGATAATATCTAAAAAAGAAGAAGAGTTTAAAAAAGAGTATGAAGAAATGCAACAAAAGGAAAATTATTTATTAAAATTAGCAGAAAATAAAAAGAAAATTGAAGGAAAAATAAAAGATATAGATAAAACTGTAAGTAATAAAAGGCTTTTACTTGAGGAATATGAAAAAAGAAATGAAAAGTTACCATTAGAAAAGAAGATTTTTAGTATTAGAATTTTAAAAGAAATTTTAAATAAGGAAAGAATTCAATTGCTTAAAGAAATAGAATTTGCAAATCAATTAATGAGACCAAGGGTATTTTTGCAAAAAAGAAAAGAAGTAAAACAGAAATTAGAGCTTTTTGAAGTAGCAAATATAGAAGATATGCAAAAAGAAATTGAAAAACAAAAAATACAACTTCAAAAAGATGTACTTGAGGATTTACTTTATAAAATACAAAATGTTCAAGAAAAGAATGAGTTAATAAATATTATATATATTTTTAGATATTATAATTTATTGCCAATTAATACAAAAACACATATTTATGAATCTAGCAAATTAAAAAATGAAATAAATAAAATAACGAATGTACTTATAAAACAAGCCATAAATATGAAAGTGATAAACCAAATTTCTATTATTGACCAAGTGAATAATGAAATTATAAAAAACATTTTTTATTCAAGAATTATATCTCTTGAAGATATTAATATAAAAATAACAAAAGAAAAAAATGAGCTTTATTTAGAGCTTTATGATGAAAATATTTTAGAAAGCAAAGTTAAATTAAATGAAATTACAAAAGAAGAGCTAAAAATTAAGTTAAACAAAAAGGTTAAATTATTTATTTAAGAAAGAGGGATTTATTTATGAAAATTACATTTTTAGGAGCAACCAAAACAGTTACAGGTTCAAATTTTTTAGTAGAAACTGAAAATAAAAAATTTTTAGTAGATTGTGGTATGTATCAAGGTGCTGCAGAAGATGAATATGAAAATGAAGCACCATTTGATTTTAATATAGAAGAAATAGATTTTATGTTGTTAACACATGCACATATCGACCATTCTGGAAGAATTCCAAAACTATATAATGAAGGATTTAGAAAACCAATATATGCACATAAAGCTACTTGTGACTTATGTAGTTTAATGTTACCAGATAGTGGGCATATTCAAGAAATGGAAGTAGAATGGAAAAATAGAAAAAGAGAAAGAAAGGGAGAAAAGCCATTACCACCATTATACACAGCAGAAGATGCAGCAAGATCGCTAGAGCTTTTTGAACCAGTAAAATATGATGAAATAATAGAAATTACTCCTCAAATACATGTAAGATTTAATGATGCAGGTCATATGCTTGGGTCTAGCATAATAGAAGTATGGGTAAAAGAAGATGGAAAAGATGTAAAAACAGTTTTTTCTGGAGATATTGGAAATAATGATATTCCACTTTTAAGTGAACCAACTATGATAGAAGAAACAGATTATTTAGTTATGGAATCAACATATGGAAATAGGTTGCATATAAGAAATAATGAAAAAGCAAAAATATTTTTACAAGTTGTATCAGAAACTTTAAATAAAGGTGGAAATGTTATTATACCATCTTTTGCAGTTGGAAGAACACAAGAGATTTTATATGAGTTAAATAAAATAAAAGAGACAAAGAAAGACGACGAAAAATTTTTAGAAGAATATAAAACATTAATGAAAACTCCAGTTTATGTGGATAGCCCGCTTGCAATATCTGCAACAGAAGTTTTTAAAGAGAATATGGATCTTTTTGATGAAGAAACACAAAAAGAAATATCAAAAGGAGACAATCCTTTGGAATTTCCTGGGCTTAATTTTACAACTACAGCAGATGAATCAAAAGCTTTAAATGAAAATAAGATTCCATCAATTATAATATCTGCAAGTGGTATGTGTGAGGTTGGAAGAATAAAACATCATTTAAAACATAATTTATGGAATCCTAAAAATACAATTTTATTTGTTGGTTATCAAGCGCCAGGAACTTTAGGATATAGTATAGTACATGGAGCAAAAAAAGTAAAAATATTTGGAGAAGAAATTGCTGTAAATGCCAGAATAGAGTACATTGAAGGGTATTCAGGACATGCAGACCAAGAATGGCTTATGAATTTTGTATATTCATTTAATAATCAAAAGCCAAAACATATTTTTCTTGTACATGGAGAACCAGATTCGGAAGAAGCTTTAAAAGAAAAAATAGAAAATGAAGCAAAAATTGCTGTTACGGTTCCAGAATATGGAGAAACATATGATGTAAAAGATATGCCAGAACTTGTATCTAAAATTAAAACAACTAAACCAAAAACAATAAGAAATGAAATAATAAAAAGACTGGATGTTTTACAATCACAAATTAATGATATGAAAGATTCGGTTACACAGGATGTAAATAATAAAGAATTAAAGGATGAAGATATGTTTAGAATAAATGAAAAAATGAAAGATTTAGAGCAAGATATATTAAGAATAATAGAAGGATAAAGGG